>CAINVI010000372.1 GCA_903854075.1 Candidatus Pollutiaquabacter sp.
GCTGCTTGGGGGAGGTCGTTTTAGCCATGTCCAAAAAAAGTAAAAAATTATCGCGGTTAGCGAAAGTTAGTGATCATTAACAATTATTTAATCTTAAGCCTGCAATAACTATCAACACCAAGAATTATTTAACATCATACCGTAAACGTAGTTGTCCAGTATTGGCCAATGAGACGTTATTATCCATTGCTTTAAAGTCGATGACCAACATAGCGGTTGTTTTCAGTCGTTCCACTGGACTCCCTGTCAAATACGATGCAAACTCCGTAATGGTATCGTTATGTCCTACAAGTGCCATCCTATTAGTTTGGGCAATTGCCGAATTGACTGCCAATACATAATTCTCCAAGGTAGATTCATATAAATACGGATCGAGTATTAATTGGCTGGTAGTTAAGGCTAATTGATGCATGATAATCATTGCTGTCGAATAGGTGCGCACCGCCGGACTCGACACCACCAAGCCAGGAACTAACTGGTGATGTTGCATAAATTCGCTCAGCTTTAGCGCATCATTGTACCCTCGTTGATTTAAGGGTCTTAAAAAATCATCCAGTTCAGGTATATCCCAACTGGACTTGGCATGCCGTATCAATAAGACTGTTTTCATGAAAGCATTGTCGATGAGATTCAGCAAATTTATTCTATTCGCTAAAAGATTAGCCCATCCTTAAAAATAAAAAAAGGTCGCAGGCGAACCTGACCATTCGCCTAGCGACCTAAGCGATCACGGTATAACTCAAAACACCTGTTTTCGCTAGTTTATAGAGAAGCTATCTAAAAAGAACTACTTTTTTTCTACTCAAAAAATCATGACTCCGAATTTCCAGGAGATAAACGCCGGTCGGTAAATTACCGGTATCGATTTCTTTTCTATCGTCCGCTGCACTTAACAATCCTTCCAATGCAATATTTCCCGATTCGGTATACAAAAGATATCGGGCATCTTTGTTTCCGGTAACATACAAATGATCGCTAAATGGGTTTGGATAGGCTGTTATACGCAATGAAAAAACTTCAGGTAATGAAGAAACGAATCCTGGTCCTATACGAAAAGAGCAAGGAAAACCATTCAAATAAGCTTCTACATTCGTAAAATCCGCAGGTATAACCGGATTAATTAAATAATTAAGGCGAATAGTTAGAATCTGCGTCTGATTGGGTAGTGAATTGATGGAATAAGAGGTCAAACGTAAAATGCTGTCTTGCGGATTTAAATTGTATACTACATTAAAAGGGACTTGCTTTATAATCGTATCAAAAGTAGCTGATGCGGTATTCAGCCGAAATGCAAAATCTAATGCGTAAATAGTATCATCTGATTTAAAATAAACCGGAATATCCAGATTGCCGGATGAATAAACCGCCTGATCAAGATCGATAATTACCGAATCTAGAGCATTAATGGTGGATGATATGCGTCCGGAAGCCGCATTGGTTGAAATTGCAACGGACATAAATAAAGTCAAAAATAAAAGCACTAACAGATGATCAGCACGAAAAAGTAGGTGAAGAAGGTATTTGTTTTTCATGGGTACTGGGATTAAAAACTGAACCGACCCTTTTGTAGAGGTCGGTTCAGTGGTTGAATTTGACTTGATATATCAATTAGCGATTAACAACAATCCGTTGTACGCCAACATAACTTTCGTTGAAAGCTCTCAGCGTATATACACCGGCAGCAAAATTCTGCGTGTCGATTACCAAACGCTGACCTGCAACAACATCCTGTCTTGAAGCTACAAGACTTCCTTCAAGATTATAGATTTCAAGTTGCACATCCTGAGATGAAACGATGTTGATAACAGTGCTTGCCGGATTAGGATAAACCATCAGATTTACACTTTCCGCCACAGCAGTGTTGCTGAAACGAACAGCTTCACCGTTGAGATAGGCTTCCGTAATTTCAACATCGCCCGAAGAATAGGTGCCGTTCAACAACTCGAAACGAGCAGTTGCAGCAGTTACCATGGCATTCAGCTGATTTAAACCGTTGGAGGTATAACGAACGGTGCGATCATTTTCGTTGAAGTGAGCAAGGCCTTCCACTTCCGGCTGTACCGTGGTAATACCGGCGAAGCGCAAAGCATCCTCATTGAAGTTCATCGCAAAGTCAAGCGCATTCACATCTTGGTTGGAGGTGAAATAAACCGGCAATTCAATAAAGTTACCCGTTTGTTGAGCACCTGTATTATTCAACACAACAACCTCTTCATTACTCAAACGGAAATTACTGTTAGGAGTAGTAGTTGAAAAGTTACCATTGACATCTCCAAGCAGAACTCCGCGGAAAACATCAGGGAAGAATTCAGGGCATGCTGTATTGGCTGAAGCATTGACCGGCAGACAGAAGGAGGTAACCGGAACTCTGCTTTTTGAAAATCCTATACCATCATCACCAGGGAAAGAGGTAGAAATTCGATATGCCAAATCATTGCGCAAGGTGGTGGAGGAATCAATAAACACCCAGTCTTTTGAAGGCGAACCGTTAGATATACCTGCGGCATTATAGTTCCATGCTTGGCGGAATTCCGGAATCAATAATACTGCTCGTTGGTTTACTTGTGAAAGATCGCCTGCAGAAATTACACCATCCTGATTAACATCCATGGCAATGGCCTGATAAATACTAGGCACGAAGGTTGGATCACTTAACAACGTGCGACGAATAAGGAAAGCATCAAAACCGTTTACAACAGGCTGGACACTCACTGTTCCAAGAATGTTCTTTTCAATGTTGACCTTACGCAAGTTGTTCAAGACATAAGTGAATGTACCATTGGTATCGGGTTGCGCTGCTGAAGTAGTAAGCGAGGTACAAGAATCGTTGGCTCCTTTGATATTAGTAATCAGAAACTGGTTAGGGTTAGCTGCGTTATACTTGATGGCAGAATTGTCCAACCAGAACTTCAAACTACCGGAGAATGTACTGTCTTTGAAAGAAATGTACTTACCAGCCTCAGCCAATTTGGAAGCAACACCGTTGAAATAACTTTCCTGAAGGAATGAAATGGAAAGAGATGCTGTATCAATACTAGAAAAAGCTGATTTTTTAACGAACTCAACGCATATTAAATCACCAAAACCGTTGAAGGTTGAGTTAGCAGGTGCAGTAGAATTAAAGAACAAAGAAATGTTCA
>CAINVI010000373.1 GCA_903854075.1 Candidatus Pollutiaquabacter sp.
TGCGTTTCATAAACGCATAATGCAAAATCGCCGGATTGTCCCCAGGATGAACCAAAATGGAAAACGCGAACATAATAAGTCGATCCAATGGTCAGACCGGTCAGATTAAGCGTTTCGGTGAATCCCTGAGCCGTGGCATTGATATTTCCAATTCGTGTAGTGGCTGTAGCATTGAAAGCTTCTACAACAGGATCAAAATTGGATGCACCATAAGCGCGAATACTGGTATTGGCACTGGTAGCTATAAACTTGAACCAAATATCATCGTCGGCAGTTCCGGCACTCGCAGAAATTCCACTATTTGTAGCACTGAACGTAGAATAAATACTTCCGCACAAGTTAGAACATGGAGATGCATTGACCGTTACCGTCAACGCACCGGAAGAGTTATCATTAGATGGCACAGCAGAAACAGGGCTATAAGCTGTATACGTTCCGGGAGTGAATTGAATCAATGAATTACAAGCGGGAACAGTTGCCAAGTCATTTTTAGCCGTTGATGAAAAGGACCGGCTGTTGTTTAGCTGTTGCGTTATTATCTCTCCACTTACCAGTGGATTACTAACGTTCCACGCATTTATACCTAAGGTATACGAGTAAATCGGCAAGGTGGATGGATTGATGTTTCCGAAGAAGCCGCTCATCGTTCCGTAGTGAAATTCAATAACTCCACTGGTTTCATATAATTTCACCTGGAAATTAAGATCTGCTCCCTGCAACGCAGGCGGTTCCATGGCTACCCATTCTATGGTAAAAACGCGATTAGGAGTAACGCCGCTGGTCAAGTAGCGTATGGAGGCGGCTAATCCAGCAGCCTGACTGTTGTTACCCTGACAAGTAAGGTCATCCCAAAATGGCGCTAAGACGGCCACGGATTCAGAAGCATCAGCCGCCGAGAATGCCGTATTTTGATACGCGTAACCTGCAGAAGTTGCACCATTACTCGAAGTAGATGTATTCAGCGTAAGGAAACCATTCGTGGAAACAAGAACATTGGAATAATTAGAACCCTGATAAGAAAAATCAAATCCGATGGGAACTGCATTACTCAAGTTATCATCCGTATTAGATCCGTTACGCCAGGAAGCAATGGTATTACCAATCGCAGCAATGGAGTTGAAGGCAACGCCGCTAGAGCGCAGTACATCATAACTCAACGTAGAAGCTGTTGTAAAAGAATTTACCGGACAAGAAGTCGCACTACCTGCACCATTTTTCGGAACGACTTGCCAGTAGTAAACAGTATTCCACGAAAGAGTACTGGTCGGTGTGTACGCAGTGGCCGTCTGACTGGAACTGACGAGCGAAGGCGTAGCGGTGGTACCGAAATACACATCATACGAAGAGGGAGATCCTCCCGAGGTGCCGGGACTCCAGCTAAGTGTTACGTTAGGCACAACCGATGTAGCACCAGAAGCTGGGAGTAAGGCGGAAGCGCAGGAGGGAGGTGGCGGTGTGAATTTAAAAGATCTTCCGGAAGTGATCGCCGATGTATTGGAATTAGTGGCAACACTGGTAGAAGAGGTATTGGATGAACTGACTACACTGATGTAGTCTGTCAAGGATGCCGTAAGGCCAATACTGTACTGGCCATTGTTGGTTGCAACTGCTCCATACACAAAGGTGATGATATTGGTAGATTCCTCCAGCCAGCATTGGATATGGGTGTTCGCAGCCTGATTATTGTTTTTGGGAACACGCAGAAACCAATCCACGGTCAGTTTACGATTCGGTGCAGTACCGGAGAGTTTGTACAATACATTGCCGGTAGTACCGGTAGTAAGGTCATCCCAATAAGGAGCAATTTTAAGAGCAGGTGCCACCGTCAACGCGTTAATGGAGGTAGTAACAACCGCTGTAGAACCTAACGTCATCAACCCGTTAGAGCTGACAGAAAACTGCGTGTAACTGGTGCCGGCATAATTGAACGTGAATCCAATATTGGTCACACTAGAAGCGACATCGTCAGATGCACTGCTGATGAGGAATCCTGTAAACGAGGAAACATCTTCCAACACGGTACCGGTGGCTGTGGAAAACGTATACGTATTCACCTGAGCCTTGGAAGGAAAGATAGAAGCAGAAATCATCAGCAGAGCCAATAACACCACTCGCCGATAACCTCTGAAAGAAACAACCTGATGGAGGATTCCTTTTGTCATTTTAGTTGATCTTGAAAAAACCAAACCCAATTTAATAGCATCTTAGCAACCTCGTTGTCGTTTTAAGAATTTGAATTTCAAGAAACTTTCAACGAAAATAGGGGTGTTAAGGATTTTAAATATAACA
>CAINVI010000374.1 GCA_903854075.1 Candidatus Pollutiaquabacter sp.
AGTTGCGCTTGCTGTACGAATGCAATCCATTGGCCTTCATTATCGAACAGGCCGGCGGCAAGGCTTCCGACGGCTTCCGTCGTATTTTAGATATTCATCCATCTTCACTCCACCAGCGCACACCGTTGTTTATAGGTTCAGCATCCATGGTGAATATGGCCGAAGAGTTCATGGCGAAATATTCGCCAATCGATGCCGTTTGATGCTGTAGTAGTCGCACTTTTTTCCGATTTTTGCCGTTGAACAACTTCCTCTTAGGGTTGTTCTTTGTGCGTGACCAAAGAAGAATTGCTGGGGATATATCGTTCCCGGCCTGTACTTGTTGAACTTTCCTCATCGTTTAGCGGACCGGATCTACGGCGTTTCCGCCTGATCGGTATTTGCGGTTCGTTGTCTTCGTTGACTGCCGCAGCATTTTTCGGGTCCTCCGATCGTCCCACCTTGTTCATTTTACCTGATCAAGAAAGTGCTTCTTACTTTTTAAATGATCTGGAAAATTTATTAGGGGAGCATCAGGTTCTTTATTTTCCTTCAACCTATAAACGACCTTTTGACCTTTCCGAAACTGATAAAGGAAATATCCTATTGCGGGCTGAGGTGCTCAGTAAAGTTAATCGCGGTACAAAGTTGCCGATAGTGACTTTTCCGGAAGCGTTGGCCGAGCGCGTTATCAACCGCCAAGGACTTTCGCAGAATTCGATGGAGTTACGAAAAGGGGAGAAGATCTCGACGGATTTCATCAACGAGTTTCTGTTACATCACGGATTTGAAAATGTCGATTTCGTGGCGCAAGCTGGAGAGTTTGCTGTCCGCGGCGGCATTGTCGATATCTTCTCTTTTGCGAACGAATTGCCTTATCGGGTGGAGTTTTTCGGCGATGAGGTAGAAAGTATCCGAACGTTTGATCCGGAATCTCAGCTGTCGGTCACCGCTATGAATCACGTCACCATCCTCCCGGATGTTCAGACGCAATTACAGGACGAAGCCCGTTCTTCGTTTTTGGAATTCATTCCGACCAATACGGTGATTTGGTCCAAAGATCTTACCGCTATTTTACAGCAGATTTCCACCGGCATTGGACAGTCTCGCGATAATGTCGTGGAAAATAAATCCTATGCGCCGGAGGAGCTGGATCGAATTTTTATTCCTGATGATCAACTGGCGGGTTTGTTAGGACGGTTTTCGTCGGTGGAATTTGGCGCCCGATTTCAGTACGATGCTGAGAAGGAATTCAAGTTCAATTGTTCGCCGCAGCCTTCGTTCAATAAGAATTTCGAACTGCTTATCAAGGACCTCCAAAAGAACGATGCTTCCCGGATAAAAAACATGCTGCTGGCCGATTCGCCGCGGCAGGTTGAGCGACTGTATTCTATTTTCGAAGACCTGGAAAAGAAGCATCCCGGAACCCATCATGTCGAATTCACATCGCTGTGCCTGAGTCTGCACGAGGGATTTATCGATCGTGATACGGAGTTGGCGTGCTATACGGACCATCAGATTTTCGACCGGTATCACCGCTTTCGGCTCCGCAAGAATTACAGCCGGAGTGAGGCGCTGACTATCAAAGAGATTTATAGTCTTAAGCCCGGTGATTTTGTGACGCATATAGATCACGGTATCGGACGTTTTGCCGGATTGGAAACTATTCAGGTGAACGGCAAGCCGCAGGAAGCGGTCCGCTTGGTCTACAAAGACAATGACATTTTATATGTCAGCATCCATTCGCTGCATCGCATCGCCCGTTATTCCGGAAAAGACGGAACTGCGCCTTCTCTGCACAAGCTGGGATCTACGGCTTGGACTACGCTCAAATCCAAAACAAAGAAGCGTGTAAAGGATATTGCGAAAGAACTGATTGCGTTATATGCTAAGCGAAAAGCTACCAAAGGTTTTGCTTTTGCGCCGGATACTTATTTGCAAACGGAGCTGGAGGCAAGTTTTATCTATGAAGATACTCCGGATCAGCTAAAAGCTACGAAGGATGTCAAGCGCGATATGGAGCGTAGTTTCCCTATGGACAGATTAGTGTGTGGCGATGTAGGGTTCGGTAAAACAGAAGTTGCGATTCGTGCAGCATGTAAGTCTATTGCGGACGGCAAACAAGTGGCTGTTCTGGTGCCGACAACTATTCTGGCATTACAACACTACAAGACGTTCAGAGAACGTATGAAAGACCTGCCGTGCACGATTGATTATATCAACCGCTTCAAATCGACACAAAAACAGAAAGAAACATTGTCAGCTCTGGCCAGCGGAAAGGTTGACATTGTGATTGGTACGCATCGACTGATCAGCAAGGATGTTAAGTTCAAGGATCTTGGGTTGATGATTATTGACGAAGAGCAGAAGTTTGGTGTAGCGGCCAAGGAGCGTTTAAAGGCGCTGCGCGTGCAGGTGGATACACTTACGTTGACAGCCACGCCGATTCCCAGGACACTACAGTTCTCGCTCATGGGTGCCCGCGATTTAAGTATCATCAATACACCGCCGCCCAACCGTTATCCGGTTTCTACGGAGCTGCATGTTTTCGGTGAAAAAATTATCCGCGACGCTATCGATTTCGAGTTGTCGCGCGGCGGACAGGTTTTCTTCGTACACAATCGCGTCTCTGATATCCATGAAATCGCTGATATGATTCGCAGTTTGTTGCCCGAGGTCCGGGTGGCTGTCGGTCACGGACAAATGGACGGAGAGAAACTCGAAGAGATCATGTTGGGATTCATCGAAGGAGAGTTTGATGTGTTGGTTTCTACGACAATCATCGAATCGGGTCTCGATATTCCGAACGCAAATACGATCGTCATTAACCAGGCGCAGAATTTCGGATTGAGTGATCTTCATCAGATGCGTGGACGTGTCGGTCGGTCTAATAAAAAAGCATTCTGCTATTTGCTTACACCCCCTACCACCGTCCTTACGCCGGAAGCGCGGCAGCGGCTGAAAGCGATTGAAGAGTTTTCAGATCTGGGTTCCGGATTTAACATCGCCATGCGTGATCTCGATATTCGCGGAGCCGGTAATTTGCTGGGTGGCGAGCAGAGCGGATTTATTACCGAGATCGGTTATGAAATGTATCAGAAGATTCTGGATGAAGCGTTGCAGGAATTGAAGGAGAACGAGTTCGCCGACTTGTACAAGGAAGAATTGCTGGAGAAGCGAAAGTATGTCAGCGATTGTCAGATTGATACTGATCTTGAAATACTGTTGCCTTCTGATTATGTTAACAGTGTTACCGAGCGCTTAATACTCTACCGTGATCTGGATAATGTTCCGGACGAAGAAAAATTACTGGCGTTTGAGGATCAGCTCCGTGATCGTTTCGGTCCATTACCACAGCCTGCTGTAGAGCTGATGAATACGATCCGTTTACGTTGGCTGGCTGAGCAATTAGGCTTTGAAAAGATCGTGCTAAAGAACAAAAAGTTCGTTGGCTATTTTGTTAGCAATCCTGCCTCACACTTTTACCAGTCCGATGCCTTCTCTGCCATTTTAAAATATGTGCAATCGCATTCGCAGTTGTGCAAAATGCGTCAGGATCGTGAAAAGCTGTCGATGATCGTTACGCCGATTGCATCAGTAGAGGCCATGTATTCGTTGCTACGCACTATGACTGGCATGCAACAGCCGGCTTAATTGTCGAGTGTTATCCGAATCGGACCTTCTGCAATTTCAAAAATAATCAGTTTTCCATCTATAGAGTGGGCGCCGCCGCCTTCTACAGCTATTGGTGTAGAACGTAACGGCATCATCAAGGCAAGTCCTTCCATTCGTTTCGGTACGTTGACAAAAACGATGCGCTTGTCGCCTTCCCGCCGTACATCAATGGAGACCGCGTTGCGAGCTGTCCACCATAAACCGAAGTCGCCCAACGTTCCAAACCAACCCCGGTTCTTCATTTTTGAAATAAATTCCTTTTCAACTTGCCAGCCTTTGGCGGATGGATGTACCTGCCCGATATAACATCCGCCGTAACGTGCGATTCGATCTGCCAGCTCGAGTGCTTTTTGAGTGCGTAAGGTTGCATCAAACGGTGGTAATTCATCATCATCGGTGATCGGAAATTCAAAGGCGTCTATTTCCTGGTCGTATTCACGGCTGTAGGTGAGCTGTACCGGAAAATGAGTCAATGCCATGTTAGCCGGAATCGTAGAGCCGAAACGGTAGCCGGACGATAATAAACTTTGTGGATACGTAAACGGCGTATACTGATAGGCGGAACGAAATGCCAATGCATTGGTGGTTTTAGCGAATTTGTCAATTAAAAAACGGCTGACACGCATCTCACCGTAAATACTTCCGGCGTAGGTTTTTTCAAAGGCTAGTACATATGGTTTGTAAGCCGGATACACTTCCGATCCTGAACCTTGTTCGAACTGATCGAAGTAATAAGAACCGCTTACGGAATTACTTTGTAAGTCCATCCCTAGTGCGGCCAGCTCGCCGATTTTTTCAAAGTCTTTCGCTGAAGAGAAAATAGCTTTTTGCCGGTCACGGATATATTTTGTTTGTATGAAATAGGAGGATCGTATACCTGCTGCTTTTTCCAGTCGGGCCAGTTCCAAGCTTTTGTCCAGGGCGTGCTTGTAATTGATGTTGTGTGTAATAATGACAGACAATTCTTTGTTATAAGGAACTGTGCAGGCGAAAGCGGCATCGGGCTCGTCGTCTTTGTAGATGTTTTTCAATAACCGGAGTAAAACGTCCATGCCCGGCTCAAAGTCGTTTGCCTCCGCTCGGTTCCAGTTTTCGTGACGGACATTTTGACCTTTAAGAATCATATAGCCAATGTCGAATCCCAGCGCATAGGCTTTCCCTTTTTCATAGTACCGTCGTGCGATGGCGGCTGATTTATCTTCGTACGTTGCGATTGGTGGCAGGATATTCTTAGTGTAACTATAGGTGCCGATGGTTTCTTTGAATTTTTCTTTGTCGCCCAGCGAAATCCGCACTTCTTTGTTGTCGGTGAATTCCTTTACGATGTCGGAAGAATCATTGTTCACGATAATTTCGAAGTGCTGTCGTGAAGGTGTAGCTTCTGAAAATCCGAACACTTCGTTTAGTGCTCCGAGAACCTGCGTGCCGATCAGCGTACCGCCGTTGCGCGGAAAAGCGGCGAGCGCTTGCAAGGCATCTGTGGATAAGCTGGCTCCTGAAACTATCGGATATACCAATACAACTTTGTGTTGTAAAGCGCGCTGGTAATTATCGGTGATGATAAACGGCACTCCGATGGTTTTAAGTCCGTGTGCCAGACCGAGCCACGACGATGCAGTATCGGTAAGCAGAATTGCGAGTCGGGCAATAGAACCGGATTCATAATTTTTCCAGGAAGTCTTACTCCGTTCGGGAAAAGAGGATTGGTCTTCCGGTCCATTCACCCCGGCCATCGTAAATACTTCGCTGTTACGCACGGTATAGTATTCCGGAAATTCATTACCTCGAACCGTGCCGATTTCATCACCCGCACGATCTGATCCGCAGCCGGGAAAGAGTAGAAAGGAAAAAGCGGCGACGGACAGCAGCACGATAAAACGATGCATGAAAGAGGGCCTGCGCTGGAACATACGAAATAGGGCTTTGCACAAACTTACTAAAAAGCAGGAAACGCTGCCAATGATCGCTTGCTAGACAGCCCGGATCGCATCCACCGGATTCATCTGCGAGGCTTGGAGCGCTGGTATGAAGCCACTGATCAAACCGATTCCGGCGGAGATAATAACGCCGGTGATCACATTGCCGGTGGTCAGCGACAAGTCGAATTCCATCATGGAAGTGGCAGCTTCGGCGAGTCCGTATACCATCATAAGTCCCGCCGCACCGCCCAGCATGCAGAGGAAAACGGCTTCGATCAGGAACTGCAATAAGATGAAATAGTTTCTTGCGCCGAGCGATTTCTGGATACCAATTATTGGCGTGCGCTCTTTTACGGATACGAACATGATATTTGCAATTCCGAATCCTCCCACGAGAATCGAGAAACCTCCGATAATCCAACCGGCCAGTCCAAGGGTGCCGAAAAGACTTTGCAGGCTGCTACTCAACAATGAAGTTTCGTTCAAGGCGAAGTCGTCATTTTCCTTGGGTTGAATACGCCGAATGGAACGCATAGCGCCCTTGATTTCTGCACGTAGTTCGGTGGTGGGCACGCCTTCTGCAGCTTTTACCATGATGAATGGATCAATCTGATCGGAGCGCAGGTTGACCAGATTCCTGGCGTAGTTCACGGGAATGATGACGTTGTTGTCGGAGGAGTTTCCCATTAGGCTGCTACCTTCCTTATTCACTACGCCAATGACGTTGAGTTTTAATCCACGTATGGTAATATCCTGCCCGACTGCATTTCCGGATGGGAAAAGTGCACGGGCGATATCTGCTCCGAGAATGGCAATAGGTTTACCGCTGTTTGATTCCGACTCGGTGAAATAACGGCCATCGCGAAGGTCCAGGAATTTGATTCGCTCATAGTCGTGTGAGGCGCAGAGTACGACAATATTCTCGACAGAATTATTCTGGCTTTTGGCGGTCTGGTTGCCGATGGAGGCTACGTAGGCCACGGCTGCCGCTGCCGACAACCGACGGTTGAGGTCTTGCGTTTCCTTGTATCCTGGAAGCGGGCGACTCATATATTTCCACCACGGATATTCTTCGCCGCCTTCCGGCACCCATGGCCATTTTTGAACATAAATAACAGAACTTCCGAGCGACTCCACGTCTTTACGGATTTTACGCTCCAAAGCATCCGTGACGGTGAATACCGAGATGATGGCGAAGATTCCGATGGTAATACCCAGTAGTGATAGAATTGTCCGCAGTTTATTCACGCGCAATGCGTCGAGCGCAAAGAGGATGCTTTCTTTGGAAAGCCGGAGAAACAGTCGGGTGTGCGAAATAGGCATTTCGCTGTAAAGGTACGTTCATTCCCGATGAAAAAATCCAGGGGTCGGTCGGATTTTGCTGCAACCGGGATGAGTTATTCACGAAGGAGAAGAGTTAATAACAACGGTATAATCGGTGCGGCTAATTTTCGCGACCTTGCGGTCGAATTTTTGATACCATGGAACTCTCCAAACCTATCCGCAGTGCGTTAATTTCCGTTTATCACAAAGACCATCTGGAACCCATTCTGCGCCAGCTTCATCAATTGGGCGTAACTTTGTACGCTACGGGCGGCACTCAGGAATTCATCGAAAAATTAGATCTTCCGGTCGTTGCTGTGGAGTCCGTAACGGATTATCCTTCCATCTTGGGTGGACGGGTTAAAACCTTGCATCCGAAGATTTTTGGAGGAATTTTGAGCCGTCGGGAGAATGCCTCCGATGTTGTTGAAATGGAGGAATACCGGATTCCGCCGATTGATTTGGTCGTGGTCGACTTATATCCTTTCGAAGATACGGTCGCCTCCGGTGCTTCCGAACCTGCAGTTATTGAGAAAATTGACATCGGCGGGATATCGCTCATTCGTGCTGCTGCCAAGAATTTCAAGGATGTCGTGATCATTCCATCCCGAAAGCATTACGGCTGGTTGTCACAACTACTTTCTGAAAAACAAGGTACTACCGACTTGGCCGATCGTCAGCTAATGGCGGCTCATGCATTTAATGAATCATCCCACTACGACACGGCGATTTTCAATTATTTCAATACTTCAGCGCAGATAGCCGCATTGAAGATAGACGTACAAGGCGGACATGCGTTACGTTACGGCGAAAATCCACATCAACAAGGTTATTTTTACGGCAACCTTTCGGCAGCTCTGCAGCAATTGCACGGCAAAGAAATCAGCTACAACAACCTGCTCGATATTGATGCGTCGATACAATTGATGGCAGAATACACAGCTCCCACGTTTGCTATCCTCAAGCATAATAACGCCTGCGGACTTGCAACCCGGGAACATCTTACCGAGGCCTGGAAAGCGGCATTGGCCGGGGATCCCGTTTCCGCATTTGGCGGCGTGTTAATTACGAACCGCATGGTAACAGCGGAGGTTGCGGAGTCGATGAACGAACTGTTTTTTGAAGTCTGTATCGCGCCTGGTTATTCGCCAGAAGCATTGACCTTATTGCAGCAAAAGAAAAACCGTATCATACTGATAAACAATAATATAGAACCTTCTAAAACGCACTACAGAAGCTTGCTGAACGGTGTCGTTGCGCAGGATCGCGATCTTCACTCCGAATCGGTGGCGGATATGAAAACGGTCACCAGGAAACAGCCTACGGCAGCAGAAATGAACGATCTGGAGTTTGCGGTACGAGCGGTCAAGCACACCAAGTCTAATGCAATTGTTCTGGTAAAAGGAACCCAATTGTTGGCCAGCGGTACCGGTCAGACATCCCGCGTAGATGCCTTGCAGCAAGCGATCGCCAAGGCGCGACATTTCGGTTTTGACCTAAAAGGGGCCGTCATGGCCAGTGATGCCTTTTTTCCGTTTTCGGATTGCGTGGAGATAGCGCATGCGGCCGGAATCACTGCGGTTATCCAGCCGGGAGGTTCAGTCAGGGACCAGGATTCCGTAGAGGCCGCCGATCGGCTGGGAATGGCGATGGTAGTGACTGGTTTCCGTCATTTTAAACATTAATTTGTCGCTTAATTTTGCGTCCGGTTCGCTAAAAAAGTAGAACCGGTAAAACCTTGCGAATAATCCTTCGTATATGATATTCAATAGGTATTTTTACCGACTCTCCCTGACCCCTTCACCAACCTCCATATTCTTCATTCATGGGACTATTTGATTTTCTTACGCAGGAAATAGCGATCGACTTGGGAACTGCCAATACGTTGATTATTCACAACGATAAAGTAGTAGTCGATGAGCCGTCTATCGTTGCTATTGACCGAATGACCGGAAAGGTTATTGCTGTTGGAAAACAGGCGATGATGATGCACGGTAAAACGCACGAAAATATCAAGACGGTGCGTCCCTTGAAAGATGGGGTTATTGCCGATTTCGATGCAGCAGAACATATGATTCGCGGCATGATTCGGATGATCAATCCGGGTCCACGTTTATTCCAGCCTTCCCTGAAAATGGTTATTTGTATTCCTTCGGGAATTACAGAAGTAGAAAAGCGTGCTGTACGCGATTCTGCCGAACACGCCGGTGCCAAGGAAGTCTATCTCATCCACGAACCGATGGCGGCTGCTATTGGTATCGGTATCGATGTGGAAGAGCCGATGGGAAATATGATTATCGATATCGGTGGCGGTACCAGTGAAATCGCCGTTATCGCCCTCGGCGGTATCGTCTGCGATCAATCCATCCGTGTGGCCGGTGACGTCTTCACCAATGATATTTGGGATTATATGCGCCGCCAGCATAACATTATGATCGGTGAGCGTTCTGCCGAGCAGATCAAGATTCAAGTCGGATCTGCCATTCCGGAGCTCGACAATCCGCCGCCTGATTTTGCAGTACACGGCCGCGATTTGATGACGGGTATTCCGAAGGAAATCACCGTCAGCTACTCGGAGATTGCTCATGCGCTCGATAAATCCATTTCAAAGATCGAGGAAGCTATTCTTAAAGCACTTGAAATGACACCGCCTGAGCTCTCGGCCGATATTTTCCGGACCGGTATCTACCTGACCGGCGGAGGAGCACTGCTGCGTGGCCTGGATGTGCGCATTTCCCGCAAGACCAAACTTCCGGTACACGTCGCCGAAGATCCGCTGCGCGCGGTCGTCCGTGGTACCGGAATCGCATTGAAGAATATCGACCGCTTCAAGTTCCTGTTGCCGTGATGCGACAGGCCGGCAGGACCGTGATCTTCACGGTCCGTTGGCTATAATTATTTGTTGTAACCGTGCGTTAACTAGCTGGCTTGCATTATTTTTGTACTGACCGGCCGGCGGTGCAGACCGACTAGCCAACTACGATGCGCAACCTACTCATTTTTCTCTGGCGGTATAATTTTTTCATCTTCTTCCTTTTACTGGAAGCATGTTGTATTTACCTGATTGCTCAGAACAATCATTTTCAGCGCGCGGCTTTCGTCAACTCCTCCAACCGTATTGCTGCCAAAGTGAATTCCGGCGTGAGTGCCGTCACCGATTATATCAATCTGCGGGAGACCAACGAAGGCCTGGCCCGTCAAAATGCGGCGCTTAAATCCTTGTTGCCGGGTGTTTATTATATCGACAGTGTAAACCGGTCACACGTAAAGGATACACTGCGTAAGCAGCAGTATGAATTTATGGTGGCTCGCGTGGTCAACAATTCGGTTAATCGAAGAAACAATTACCTTACTCTGGATCGTGGAAGTCTGCAAGGTGTGCATCCGGAAATGGGTGTAATCAGTGCCGACGGTATCGTTGGTATTGTGAAAGACGTTTCACCGCATTATTGTTCGGTCATGTCTTTCCTCCACAAAGACAGCCGCGTCAGTGCACGCATCAAGAAGAACGGCTTTATCGGGTCAATGGTTTGGGAAGGCTATGACGCGCAGTTCGCCGCCTTAAAGGACATTGCTAAACACGTGAAGTTGGCCAAAGGTGATACAATCGTAACATCAAGTTTCTCGGCCATCTTTCCGGAAGGAATTATGATTGGCACCGTCGATTTCGTGGATGCTAATACCGGAAATAATTTTCAGGATATCCGGATTCGGTTGTCCACCCGTTTCGGCAGCCTGTCGTATGTCTATCTGGTCGATAACCTGATGAAGGACGAACAATTAAAACTGGAAGCCAAGCAAACACAATGATCGTTCAACTGATACAGAATGCTGTTCGCTTTCTCTTGCTGGTGTTCCTGCAAGTAGTACTGCTCAATCATATTCAGTGGAGCGGATTTGTGAATCCGTATGTGTATTTACTTTTTATTCTTCTGTTACCGGTAGAAACACCGAAAGGGTTATTGTTGGTGTTAGGATTCGTAACCGGCTTGGTCATAGATATGTTCGGAAATAGCGGAGGGTTACATGCTGCGGCTACAGTCGCTGTAGCTTTCGCACGTCCGGGAATTTTACGGTTATTGGCGCCACGCGACGGTTACGAGGCAGAGATGCGATTGGTGCCACAGACCATGGGATTGAAATGGTTTGCC
>CAINVI010000375.1 GCA_903854075.1 Candidatus Pollutiaquabacter sp.
ATATGCCGTTAATGAACGGCTGGGAATTCCTGGATGAATACATCAAATCGGACCTTCACCATATTGCGCCGTCCAAAATCTATATCCTTTCCTCTTCCCTGGATCCGAACGATATTTCTAAGGCACAGCGTTACCCGGTGGTCTCCGGTTTCATTTCCAAACCTCTGAGCCCGGATAAAGTGAACGATATTATTAAATAAATTAACTTTTACGGAAAGTCAATATACTGACTCACTATTCATTACTGCAACATGCAGCTTTCGATTTATTAACGAAGTACGATATTGCCCTTTCGCGTTATACGAGTTACCCTACGGCACCACATTGGGAGCCGAATACACGTTCGGTAACAACCTATAAATCAGGGGTAACAAAACCTTTTAACAAGAATAACAATGAAGTTTGCCTGTGGATTCACTTGCCCTTCTGCGAAACACTGTGCACCTACTGCGCATGCAATAAACATACTATAATTAATCACGAAGTGAACGCATAATATCCTGACTACCTGCGCCATGAGTGATATTTGCAACATAGTTTGTTTGTCTATTCGCCGATTATCCGTCAAATTCACCTTGACGGCGGTACCACTACGTTTTACTCTTCACATCATCTGATATATCTATCCGGAATAAATCAAAATATCGGCCGATCAGCTTATCGAATAACATGGAAACAAGCTTTTCAACACCAGAAAAGGTCTTCTAGTTTGTCCGAAAGATAAGTGCTGTTTTTGACGCCTATTTATTCCATCCAAAGAAAGAATAAGCACCCTTTAGTCAGGCGACCTGAGTTCACTCAACGATTACGATTGATAATCTCGAGTAATCCGTTTTTGAATTTATCGTCGTACAATTGCCAGAACATAATTCCGCCAAGTCGGTGGTCAATCACGTATTTTGTTTTTAACGCTACTGATTGTTCATTGTCGAACGTGGCTAGTTGGTGACGAATTTTATTTACAGCATACGGCGCTTGCGCGACCTCATCAAACCGAATTTCGAAACCATTGTCAGCCGACAACGTGTCGCTGCTATTCTTAAAACGGAAAGTATGAGAAAATCGGCAGGGCTGATAAAGAAAAGTGTCGGCGGCCGTTTCCAATTGAAAAATACGGCCATAAAATGCTGCTCCGATGACCAGTTTCTCCGGTGGCATTCCTTCTTCCAGCAACAGTTTCACGGCATTATCCGTAGATTCTTTTTGTTGCGGAGTAGAATATAACGGTGTATGATGACCGCTTACTGTACTATAGCCGTGCACCAGATCGTACGACATAATATTTACAAAATCCACGTAACGGTTTACAAAAGGCCAATCGACAGCGCGCCGGATATAATCTGTGAAGCCGCCGGCGGCAAAACTAATTTGAAAATCAGGGCCGCAAGTGGATCTAAGAGTTTGAATCAATAAGGAAAAACTTCGTTTATCATCCTCGGAATATTTATGTCCAGGAAATCCTTTTACGACAGGATACTCCCAATCCAGATCGAGACCATCGGTACCAAAATAATCCGAAATTTCCTTTACCGAAGCTGCAAAGTCGCCTCGACCTTGTTCAGTAGAAAATACATCAGAACAAGGACCACATCCGCCCCATCCTCCCAGCGAAAGCATCACCTTTAAATCCGGTTGCTTCATTTTCAAAGCGACCATACTTTGAATAATAGCTGTATCCGTTTCAGCACGTAAACAAAATCGATTATCACAGAGCACACCGAAACAATAGATGAGATGTGTTAGTTTATTGGTCTCAAAGCTATCAATGGGTATAGAAGCTCCGGCGTAGTATCCAATTACTTTGAAATCGGACGATTGAGACCGACAAGGCAATACAAACAATATAAACGTAAAAAATGACAATAGCACTTTCATGCCGGCCGGATTTGGTATTTCAGTTTGATCGAAGGTAATTCATATATTTGGCATGCTATAACTCAAAATAATGAACAGCCTAAAAAATATTCTTTTCTTGATTAGCGCATTTCTGGTCGGTTCGGTCGCCAATATGCTGGCGGTCATTTTAGGAGGAATTATAATTCCGTTGCCGGCCGGGGCAGATGTATCTTCGCCGGAGGCCTTAAAAGCATCCATACACCTAATGAAATCAGTTAATTTTATTACACCTTTTGTAGCACATGCCGCAGGCACATTCGTAGGGGCATTTCTTATCAGCAAATGGGCACTGGCCAGAAATCTTCAATTTGCCATGATTATAGCTATTACTTTTTTTTCTGGAGGGCTGTATATGGTAATTGACTTACCTGCGCCATTTTGGTTTGAAGCGCTGGATCTCATAGTCGCCTATTTCCCGATGGGATATCTGGGGTATTTAATGGCAAAGAAATAAGTGCTTCAATGAAGATTTTAAATTGCCCGTTAATTTCAATATTTGAATAGATTTAAAATTAATAAAAGCGCTTACGTGGCATTTGTTTTCGGCTCGACAAAACCTTTTGTCCTTTTTTAAATTCGCATGAAAAATAATTCCACTAAATAGTTGTCAAACTACCAATGGCTGCATTCGTGTAAAAAAGAACGGCCGCAATATAAGTTGCGACCGTTCTTTTTCTAATTTATTATAGACATTACTCTGTAAGCAAGATACGTAGTTCGTCTGCCCGATCATTACGAATTACTCTCAGGAAGTAAAGTCCATTACTTAAGTACTTATCCGTAAGCTTGAGTTCTAACTGATACTGTCCCGCATCATCATGTTGCTCCTCACGGAACATCTACCCTGCAACACTCCTATTCGTATACTGACGCATTTCCTATAGAAGGAATCAGTTATTATCGATTACGGCAAACTGATTTTGACGGTACGAGTACTACAAGTGAAATTGATGCAGTAGAATTCTTAAAAGGTGACGAATTACTAGTAAAACATTGTACATTCGACGATTCCAAACAACTAATCATACTCTTCAACAGGAATATCGTGTTGAACAAGGTTGAAATTCATGATTTATCAGGCCAATGTATCGCTTTGCTTGAACCAGCATCTTCCGGCATCTTTTTTAAACTACAGCTACCCCCTATTTCATCAGGAATTTACACTGTAGTTTTGAGCAGTTCTGAGCAAATCCTTACCGCTAAATGTTTTTCTAATTGATTTTGAAACACTAAATTGCTCAGTCCTCTTCAGCATTTTACCACCAACTTTTTATTTTGAAAACGATTAATATCAAACAAGCCGTGTTCAAGTAATAAGTGCAATTCCAAAGGTATAAATTTTCGCCCCATAGCCTTTTAATGGGCTCGGGGCGAAAATTTGGCTGAGAAGCGTAATCTTTGGAGTGTCTATGTCTAAACATTACAGTCAACTCAGCCA
>CAINVI010000376.1 GCA_903854075.1 Candidatus Pollutiaquabacter sp.
AATACACTCCAAGGAAGAACTAGTAACGGCCCTGGATGACGAATCACTTCGCGAACTCCCCATCCTGGTGCTCGGCGGCGGAAGCAATATATTATTCACCGGAGATGTAAAAGGTCTTGTCCTGCTGGATCGCCTTACCGGCATTGAACTGCTGTCGCAAAACGATGAATATATCACCATAAAGGCCGGCGCTGGTGTGAACTGGCACGAATTAGTGATCTACACGGTCAAACAAGGCTGGGGCGGACTGGAAAATCTTTCGCTGATTCCCGGAACAGTTGGTGCTGCTCCTATTCAAAATATCGGCGCATATGGTGCTGAGCTGAAAGATACCTTTGTTGAACTGGAAGCCTTGCAGCTGGACAATCGGACCATTGTAACGATTTCGAAAGAGCAATGTCAATTTGGCTACCGTGACAGTATTTTCAAGCGATCAGCGAAAGGCAAATTCATGATCCTTTCCGTGACCTTCCGATTGCATAAAAAATCGCTGCTAAATACACGCTATGGAGCTATTGAACAGCAGTTAGAGGCGATGGGGATTTCCGTTCCAACTGTTGAAGCCGTCAGTGAAGCGGTTATTGCCATACGAACCTCCAAATTACCCGATCCGAAAAAAATCGGTAATGCAGGAAGCTTTTTCAAGAACCCTGAAATTCCGCAGGAACAGTTTGAGCAATTACATCAAACTTATCCGGATTTGGTCTCCTATCCGGCAGGACCTTCGAAAGTGAAAATTGCAGCAGGCTGGTTGATTGAAAAGGCGGGATGGAAAGGAAAAATCGTCGGCAACGTTGGCATGCACAGCCAGCAAGCACTGGTATTGGTCAATCATGGTAATGCCAGCGGCAAAGAACTCCTGGAACACGCGTTTCGCGTCCAGGAAGACGTTCAACAAAAATTCGGCGTGTTACTGGAAATGGAAGTGAATATCCGCTGAACTGTGCGAGGGATCAGTTCAATGTTGAAAGTATCTTGGAGGCTTCTTTCGCTTCTATCTTCAATTTAGCCAACAGGTCTACTAAACCTGCCGTCTCACCGGATCGCGCCTGAATTTCCAGCGACTTACACACTTCAGCCAAACGAGTTGCACCGATATTCAATGCCGATCCTTTCAACTTATGTGCTTGACCGGACAATTCCTGTAGGTTACCGTAGCGCAAAGAATCTTCGATGACCAGCACTACTTGTTCCGCCTGATCCAGGAACATTCGAATAACCTTGAAGAAGAAATCAGGATCACTGCCGATCGTCATCTCGCGTAGCGCATTAACAATTTTCATATCAATGACCGGACGGCTTGCTGAAGATGCGCCCACTACTACACTTGAAGCTGAAGAGCGAGCGGACGGATCCGACCATTTCTTCAGCTGGTCGATAATCTCCTCGATCATAAATGGCTTCGAAATATAATCGTCCATTCCGGCTTCAATACACTTCTCCTTATCACCTTCCAAGGCGAACGCCGTCATCGCCACAATATAGGGGCGCTGTGGCAATACCATCTTATTCAGAATGAAACGTGTTGTCTCCAGACCGTCCAATTCCGGCATCTGTACGTCCATGAATATCACATCAAACGACTCACTGCGCATCTTTTCAATGGCCTCACGACCGTTGGATACAATAACCGGCTTGTAACCGAGTCCTTCGAAGATATTCTGCGCCAGTTTCTGATTGATCTGGTTATCTTCTGCTATAAGTATGCGCGCCGGAATGGTCTGAGCCAGCTTTGAACCCATCGCCTTTAATCCTTCGTCGTGACGAGCACGCTGGTGCTCTTCGACGGAGAATAGGCTAATGAGAATATCCAATACTTTACTTCGGTCAACATTTTTCGGTATGATCGCAGAAATAACATCGCTGGTATAACTGATCATCAACTCACCGATCTGCTCGGCATTGAAAAGCACAATCGGCAGCTGGTCCTTTGACTTATGGGTACGTATCGCTTCAGCCACCAGTAACGGATTCATGGAAATCAACTGTGCGTCAATCAACACCAGATTAAACGACTGTTCTCCACTCACAATTGTGTCCGCCTCGCCCGGATTCAGACACACTTGAGGAATCATATTCCAGCGCGTGAAATAATTACCATAGATTTCTGCAGACGCGCGATCGTCGCCAACCACCAACACATGCGCATTGGCCAGACGGCGCGCGCCGGTGCGGATATCTTTTACACCGTCAGCCGGACCGGCAGCAGTTGTGCGAATGGTAAAGGAGAAGGTTGAACCTTCGCCTACTTTACTCTTAGCCCAGATGGTACCACCCATCAGCTCCACAAGATTCTTGCAAATGGCCAATCCTAATCCAGTCCCGCCATAGGTTCTGGCAGTTGAAGCGTCTACTTGCGAATAACTTCGGAACAGTCGGTCCATACGATCTACCGGAATACCGATTCCTGTGTCTGACACTTCAAACATCAATTGCTGCTGCTTATCCAGTTCCTGAACCATTGAAAGATGAACAACAATGCCGCCACGTTGAGTAAACTTGATGGCATTTGAAACAAGGTTCATCAGAATCTGTCGCAAGCGAGTAATGTCACCGTTTACATAGGTCGGTGTACCTTTTGCAATAGTGTACTGTAAGGTTAATTTCTTCTCGATTGCTTTAGATGCCAGGAGATCAAACGTCTCTTCGATGCAGCGTTTCAGCGCGAACGGCTTATGCTCCAATTCCATCCGCGAAGATTCAATCTTTGATATATCAAGAATATCATTGATAACAGAAAGCAGTGCTTCACCGCTCAGCAGGATCGAGTCGACATATTCCTGCTGCTTGATCGTCAGGTTGGTTTGATTCAACAACTTACCCATACCGATTACACCATTCAATGGCGTACGGATTTCATGACTCATCGTCGCCAGGAAGCTCGACTTAGCTTCGGTGGAAGCCTCCGCTTTTTCACGAGCCGACAACATATCCGTTTCCGCCATTTTTCGCGCGGTCACATCGTGAGCAAAGAACGACACACTGGCAACCTGGCCGTTAGCACCCATTACCGGTGTAACAATCAACTCCATATAATTTTTACCGGTCGACAATTCGAGCATTCGCTCCATCACTTGCGATTCACCGGCAAAGGCTTTATCAACGATTTCGAGGTAATCCTGGCGCAAAGTAAGCGGTATAATATCCAGGAAATTGAATCCTTTCTCCACCACTACTCCAGTAATGCCGTAAAAGAAATCAGCTAATCGTGAGTTGAGCAATAAGATAGTATGATGACGATCAATCGATAGTATACCATACTCTTTATTCTCAATCAGATCATTCAAGCGATTACGACTTTCCTTTACCGCCTGTTCCATCCGTTTGCGCTGCGTGACGTTCTCTGCCATGGTCAGCACAAATGAAGGAGCGCCCTTCTCATCACGAGTCAGTGAAGAAGAAAAATTAATCCATATCACCTCATTGGTCCGGCGAATAAGCCGAAGCTCCCTTCGCACCATAGCCGCTTCGCCCCTGAAATGCCGTGATAATCGCGCGCGTTCTTCTTCTTTATCGTCCGGATGTAGCAACTCCAGAATGTTGAAGCTATCCAATTCATTTTCACGGTACGCCAATAGATTGCAGAAAGAGCGATTGGCTGATTTCACCTTATAATCAGGACCAATCATAAGCATCGGAATATCGCCTTTCTCAAAGGTCAAACGGAATGCATCAGCCACCGGTTGTGTTCCGTCTGAATTCGTCAGTTGTCGTAACAAACGATCATCGTATATTCTAAGGAGTAATAAATTACGACCGTCTTTGGTAAATTTATCCGCTTGCAGTATTCCGTTGAATACCTCGCCGGAAAGAGTTCTAATTTTAGCTTTTCCGGTTGCCGTCTGTCCGGCATTCAGCTGATCCCGGAAGGCAGTATTCTCTGCTGGCGTCCATTGATCTATGAAAAATGTGGTCAGGTCCACACCAAGTAATTCTGCGGGCTTTTGAGCACCGAAGAGGCGTATGGCAGCAGGATTCACATCGCTGGTCAGTCCGGTACGAGGATTAACATGGAATACAGCATCCGGCAAATCGGAAAGCGACAGCTCCCCGGAAACCTTCTCCGGCTTTATGTCATCCGGTTCCGGCTCTTCCGGTTCTTTTGTTCCGGAAACCCGGAACCACATATATAACAACGTGATAAGTACGAATACAAACAGACTCTGTACTAGAAAAAAAGTAAAGTGCAATTGAAGGATGTAATCCAGCACAAAAACAAGTGCATACACTACAGCTACTGCTACGAGCAGCAACCGGTAAAGGATGCGCTTCCCGTCACGGTCGGACGGCAAGGAGTTTTTATGGGTGGGTCTTTCCACGTGTGTTTGGGACAACGTTTCTGTAGATTACTTATAGTGTAATCGGCAGCAAGAGGTTGTTAATAACCAGGGGTTTTAACGGTAAATATGCGTCTCCCTATTGCAGGCCAAGTTAACCCGGAAAAGTGATTGAAGATGAAGAGCGCATAGGCACCAAGGTGTAAGAATCAGTTACAATTCGCGTAAAATCAACCCACACAAAGCCCTATAACTATTGAAATCAGTGATAATGTATTCAAGGATAAGGAAAGAAGCCTGTAAGAATGTGACCATCCTTTCAAAAAAAGGAGCGCTTTTCTTACAGTTTATTATACTCGGTCCGCACAAAAGTTATCAGCTCCCGAATGTAATCCTCCGAAAAATCGAAGCGAATACCCGCTGCTTCGTAGATAGCCGGAATGGTACAGGTATAACCGAGGGAAAGGGCTTTTTTATAGGCCGCAACGGCCTTCGCGGGACTTTCACGATACGTCTTCCAAAGCGCGATAGCACCAAGCTGCGCCATGCCGTATTCAATGTAATAGAACGGCACTTCAAAAAGATGGAGTTGCTTCTGCCAAAGTGAAGCACGAACGTCTTCAAAACCGGACCAGTCCACCATGGAAGAACTGAAATCGGAATAATTCTTTACCCAGAAATCATGTCGTTCCTGCGCTGTATGCTGCGGGTGGAGATATAACCAATGCTGGAATCGGTCGATACAGATGATCCAGGGCAACGCTTCTATGACGTTTTCCAGCTGCTCCTGCTTCGCCCGTTTCAAGGCTGTCGCATCCGCAAAGAAGTGATGCCAGTGCTCCATAGAAATCAACTCCATACTCATCGAGGCCAACTCCGCCACTTCAGAGGGCAGCTCCTTGAAACCGATGAATGGAAGATCGCGTGTCAGCATGGAATGAATAGCATGTCCGCCTTCGTGAACCATTGTGACAAGATCTCGCAGCGATCCACTGGAATTCATGAAAATAAAGGGTACACCAGTCTCGTACAGCGGATAATTATAACCGCCCGGCGCTTTACCCAACCGCGAATCTAGATCCACAAACTTCATGGCATCCAACGTACGAACCACATCCCCGAAGTAAGGATCAATTTCTGCAAAACAGGAAATAGTTTTAATAGCCAGCTCCTTGCCATCCACAAACGGACGTAAATCCGCACGTCCCTCAGCATCCACTTCAAGGTCCCACGGACGCAACGCATCCAACTGCATGATACGCTTCCTTTCCGCCAGCAATTCACCGAGCAATGGAACGACCGCTTTCTTCACGGAAGCATGGAACGCCTCGCAATCAGCAGGTGTATAATCGAACCGATCAAGATCGGCGAATTTAAAATCACGGTAATTGGAAAAACCAGCATTCACTGCAATTCGGTGACGCAAGACTACTAACTCCGAAAAAAGCTCATCCAGCGATGAACGATCCTGGGCACGTCGCGCTACGATTTTTTTGTAGACCTCTTCTCGCTTGCTCCGATCCGGCATGCGCAAGTAATTGGAAGCTTGTTGCAACGTGAGCTCCTTGCCGTCAATTTCCACCGACATCGCACCAGCTATTTCTCCAAATTTCTGCTCCTTGACCGTCAATTCGGCATTTAATGGTACGTTTTCTTCTCTGAATAAACGGACCGCATTCTCCACCTGACGTTTATAGTTATTGTACGAAGCATCCAATTCCTTGGAAAAAGCACTGGCGATAAATTTTCGATTCAAGCGATCGTTAAATGGCTCAATGTGCGGATTGATTTCATTTACAAAAAACGTATACGCATCAGAGAGCTTGTTATCACGGGTATCGCACGTCATACGAATGTACAACCAACCTACGTGCTCCTGAATAACCGTTTCCAATTCACTCAGATCGCACAACCACTGTACAAGGTCGGATAGCGAATGTAATTCACGCTGCTCCAGTGCTACATAATAGGATGCAATGGACGACCAGGAATCAATCGTAAGTCCCGATGGAACATACTTACGGGGAGCAGGTGCGGGAAGTGAAATCGCAGAATCGGCCGAAGGATTCATTATACTTTTTTACGGGTTTTGGTGGCTGTCGTCTTTGCCCCTTCGGTCTTTGGACCATGCACTTCGTGCGTACGTTGAACGGGCTTAGCGTGATCTTCAGCAGATAACAACGAGTCGCCGGACGCCTCCACTTTGGAGAAGTCGACTTTACCGTTTAGCAACTTGAACCAGTTCAGGACTTTTCGGATATCTGAGACATATACTCGTTCCTCGTCATAATTAGGAACGATTTTCTTGAAATAGTTTCGCAGCGAGGCGTCATCGTCTTTGGGATCGACAGACAATTTATCGCCCTCCACTTCCTGTATTTTCAAGAAGATCTCACGTAACGGTTTTTCTTCTTCTGTAGTGTAAATAGCTACATCAACCAAGGTCATGATGCGCTGCGTACCATTCACCATGGTTCGCTTTCCATCGACCAATGATTCAACAATGAAGCCTGTCTTGTTATTTCCGATCACCTTGTGCAATCCGCCCAGACCGGGCACTGAAATGATGTCTTTGAGTTCCATATCGCTTTTCTTTCAATGTGGTAAAGGTAGCAAAAAGCAACAAGTCCTTTCGTAGAGTGACGAGACGCAAAAACATTTAATTTCAACGGCCGGACATATTCCTCAACCGAAGGTAAATAAATGAAAACGAAAGCAGTAAAAACGAAGAGCCGGCTTACGAACACTTGGAAGGTGTCGAAAGCCGGCTCCGGAATTGCCCGTAAGCTAATTTTATACTTAACGAATAACCTGCAGAGGCTTTACCTGCTGTACATCACCGGCGGTAAACCGGACGATGTATGAACCGGCTGCCAGACCGGCAACGTCAGTATTAAAAGTGTAGCGTCCTGCAGTCAGGTTATCGTTTAACAACACTTTCACCAGTTCACCCTGGAGGGTGTAGATGGAAATGTCCGTCGCAGCACTGCGCTCCACTTCAAATTCCAGGGTAAGCGCATGGGTAGCGGGATTAGGAAACACCGCTTTCAACGAAGTTGATCCGGCGAGATTGATTGGCGTAAGACCTGTAAGCACATTGTTATCGTAACGCACTTGAGCAGCATCGGCAGAGAGTTGAATGGAGGCAAGATTTTCTCCGGCAATCAGCGCAAAAGCTACTGTAACGGAATCGCCTGCAGAAAGATTAAATCCACCGGAAGCAACGACATCAATGACATCTTCACCAGTTGGCGCGCCATTTCCGGCAGAAGACCGGGAAGTCGACATAGAGGCATATTTCTCCGAATCATCATAGCCATCCGACAAGTCCAAACCTCCATTACCACCGGCCAAATTATCAATTGCATAATGATTGAACGGCGTGTTGCTCAACACTTTTATTCCGGCAAATAATCCGCCGGCATCCGTACTCCAGCAATAACCCATTCGACGAGAAAGATCTTCGTCCGCTTTATTGTTAGCATAGTTGGGAATATCCCAATCAGCAAACAGACCGGCATATAAACCGTTGAGCGTAGAAGAACCGCTGTTCTTAATCACATACTCAACAATGATGTATTTACGGTCAATGTTCGGAGAGTCCCAAGCGAAAGCACGGTGTGTAATTAAAACCGGCAACGGATTAGCAGATGTTGAACCATTGTCGGCGAACTTTCCATACGCATCATAGGAGGATACCGTTCCGGGCTGCTGACCGGAAACGGTTATAACCGGGCTAAAATCCGTATCGTACGTAGCACCTGCACCGCGGACATAATCAGAAACCTGAGTACCGGAAGCACCGACCATCAAGCCCATTTCGTACAGCATCGTCGGACCGCCTTGATAGGTAAATCCGATTCCTTGTGCCTGGCCGGACTCGTTGTAGCCAATCAAACCCTTACTGGTAATACTTGTTCCCACATCATTGACCTCAATATTGAGATAATCCACGTTTACCACGACTTTGAAAGAATAAACGTCGTTCCATGTACCATCGGTCATGGTGATTTTGAAGACCACTTCGGTATTCAACGGCGTACCTGGATTGATCAACACACGGTATGGAGCAGCATAGTTAGAAACTGTATCCAAGCTGTTCACCACACCCGCCGTAAAAGTATTTTGCACGATCGTAACATTGGTGGAAACGGAAGAAAGAGAACACACCAGATTGTTGGTTGGACGAAGCAGGTTCAGGAAGGTAGCTGTAAACTGCAAAGTGTCACCCGCAATGAAAACGTTGTCGTTTCCATCTTTAGTAGTGAACGCGTCTACCGTTACTCCCGGCGCCGTGCTATCATTTACTGCACGGAATAAATTGATTCGTCCTTTTCCCAATTTATCACGCAGCCCGGAATTAACGCCAACATTATAAATGTTATCGCAGGTGACACGCAGCTGCTGAGCAGCTTGCAACGCACTCATCGCGGGGAAACGGGAACGCACTAAAGCTACACCGCCTGCAGTGATAGGAGCGGCCATAGAAGTTCCACTGTAAGCCACATAACTGTCATTATAAACGGTTGCAAGAATTGATGTTCCGGGCGCGCAAACATCGATTGCATAGCCGTAATTGGAGAAGCCGGATTTAGCATCCGTACTGGAAGTAGACGCCACTGAAAGTACCCTTTTATAACACGACGGATAATAATCTTGTTCAGTACCGTTGTTTCCAGCTGCCGCAACGACTACTGCATCGTGGGTAAAGGTGGCAAAATCGACTACATCCTGTTCAAACTGACTTGGTCCTCCACCTCGGCCCCAGGAACAATTGATGACCGAACAACCGTGCGTGGCAGCGTAATAAACGCCATCATAACCATTGTCAATGGATGTAGTACTCGCATCGAGTGAACTTTTCACCGGCAGGAAGCGGCAATTAAAGCCGGGAGCAGCTACACCGGTATTATTATCCGTAACGGCGGATGCACAACCGGAGACGTGTGAACCATGATCGCTGGCGCCAACCATCGGATCATTATTGTTTTCACTGACGTCCCAACCACGAAAATTATCGACATAACCATCATTGTCATTGTCCTGTCCATCGATAGGATCGTTCCAGTTGTAAGCAATATTAGCAGCGAGATCCGGGTGATCCCAGTCCGTGCCGCTATCTACAATACCTACTACTACATTGGTATCTCCTTTGCTGATATTCCAGGCGTTATACGCATTGATTTTGTTCAAGGCATACTGCGACGAGGCCTGCGGATCATTCGGGTTATAATACAGGTCATGAACGTAAAGCGGCTCGGCATACACAAGAATACCGGAGTTCATGAGTGTAGCGATTACGTCAGACACTTCTGAAGCAGGGTCGATCTGTAAACGGTAAACCAGCGAAAGGTCAACCGCCGGACGGCCGAAACGATTGACAGCAGCGGAAGGAGTGAATTCGCGTTGGAATTTCTTTTCCACGCTAACCACATTCAGTGCGCGTAAGGCTTCAGCGATGCGGTATTCAGCAATGCCGTTTTGATTACAAGCGGAGCGGTAAGCGGGATGGACTTTTACTACGAATTGCCCGGGAAGAACACGGGCTCCGTTGTAACGAGCACCAGCTCCATTGCCGGATATCGCAGAGCGATTACCGGCAACTACTACCCACGGCAACATGATTAATAACCAAACACGGAAAACCTGGAGGAGAATAGATTTCATTGTATTGAACGAGAAATTAATTATTTAAGAACAAGGTAGGCCTAATTCAAATAATAACAAAAGTAGAAGCGAAGAGTTACGCTATTACTGCGATTATCAGACCGCTTGTAGCGAATTATGCAGAGGAATTGCCTCCAGGAATTCATACGACCCCTTTTCATGGTCGACCTTACAGCAGATTAATTGAAAACCGTTTGCCACCAGGAAATAAGGAACACGCAGGACAAGATTATACCGGGCAGCCTGATCGAAAACAGACTGATCCAATCGGACGTGAGGCGCCTTACACTCAATCAACAAGACCGGCCGGTGCTGTGAATCATAAATCAAGGCATCAAAGCGCTTGGACATACCGGCCATCTTGAGCTCCTTTTCTACACTAAAAAGGCCTTTGGGGTAGTTAAGTTCTTCCAGCAGGTACGTTAAAAGATGCTGTCGCACCCACTCCTCAGGCGTCAGAGAAACGTATTTTAAACGTATTTTGTCAAAAATTTTAAGACCACGTCTGCCTTGGGAGGTAGACTTGATTGTAAAATTGTAATCCGGAAATTGCAAGCGTGGTAAATCCACAAACGTTAATTTTACGGTGAAAATACGCGCATGGACTCAAAAAAAGAAATTGTTGAAAATTGGCTGCCACGGTACACCGGCACCAAACTGGAGGACTTTGGTAAATACATCTTGCTAACCAACTTTCAGCACTACGTTAAATTGTTTGCCGAATGGTACAATGTACCAGTTAATGGCGCCGATAAACCTATGCCAAATGCAACGGCGGACGGCATCACCATCATTAACTTCGGAATCGGAAGTCCCAACGCGGCACTCATCATGGATTTACTCAGTGCCATTACACCGAATGCAGCACTTTTTTTGGGTAAATGCGGCGGATTAAAGAAGAAAAACAACGTCGGCGATCTAATTCTTCCGATTGCCGCCGTCCGCGGCGAGGGAACCTCTAATGACTACCTGCCACCGGAAGTGCCCGCGCTGCCTGCATTTAATATGCAAAAGGCCGTATCTACCACCATTCGAGACTACGATTCCGACTACTGGACAGGTACAGTGTATTCCACCAATCGTCGTGTTTGGGAACACGATGATGAATTCAAATCTTATCTTGAACGTACCCGCTGCATGGCCATTGACATGGAAACGGCGACCATTTTCCTGGTGGGCTTTGCCAATAAAATCCCGACCGGTGCATTATTGCTGGTCTCCGATCAGCCCATGGTTCCCGAGGGTGTGAAAACTGCAGAGAGCGACAAGAAAGTTACCGCAGAGTTTGTCGAACGGCACCTTAAAGTCGGCATTGACTCTCTCAAACAGCTCATCAACAACGGACTAACTGTAAAACACCTTCGCTTCTGACACCATGTCGTTCCAGCAGCTCATCGGCGACCTGAAGAAAAAGATTTACGCACCCGTGTATTTTCTGCACGGCGACGAATCCTATTATATCGATGAGGCGGTCAATTACATGGAGGAGCACATTCTTTCCGAAAGCGAGCGGGAATTCAACCAGACTATTCTTTACGGAAAGGACATTGATGCGCTCAGCCTGATCAGCTATGCCAAGCGCTATCCGATGATGTCGAACTACCAATTGGTGATCATCAAAGAAGCGCAGGATATACGCAACCTGATCAGCAAGGAAGGAAACGAAAAGCGCGATCCGTTTTTAGAGTACATTCAAAAACCAACACCAACTACTATTCTTGTGTTAGCCTACAAACACAAGACACTGGACAAACGGACCAAATTGTATAAAGCCATTACCAAGCATGCGGTAATGCTCGAAAGCAAGAAGCTGTACGACCGTGAAATTTCAGGTTGGATAACCCAATACGTGCTCTCGCACAGTCATCGCATCGAAGCCAGAGCCGCGATGATGATGGCGGAATATCTGGGAAATGATTTATCCAAGGTCGCTAATGAAGCCGACAAGCTGATGTTGTCGGTTAAGCCGAGTGAAGAGATAAAAGTAGCGATGGTGGAGGAGAAAATTGGCATCAGTAAAGACTTCAATATTTTCGAGATGTATTCGGCGCTGGCCACTCGAAACGTGTATAAAGCGAATCTCATTGCTCGACATTTCGGCGCCAATTCAAAATCGAATCCAATCCAGCAAACAATACCTTCCATTTATTCCTTCTTTAATAAGATTGTCACCTTGCATGCATTGGGGCCGCGTAAAGAAAAAGGTGAACTTGCAGCTGCTATCGGCGTGAGCCCCTACTTTGTACAAGAATACATTCAGGCATCTCAATCCTATCCCCTGCCCGTTTGCATGCGAAACATTGGGTATATCCGCGATTACGATTTACGGTCAAAAGGAGTCAATGCTGAACGCATGGAAGATAGCGCGTTGCTGAAAGAGCTTGTGTACAAACTGCTGCATTGATAACAAAGCGCTGCTGTAAGCGTTTAGAATACTAAGTTGACATTATCAGAATTCAGACTATGCCAAACTACTGGCTCGTAAAATCAGATCCCGAAACCTACAGCTGGGACGATCTTTTGAAAGATGGATCTACCACCTGGGATGGCGTACGCAACCACTTGGCTAAACGCCACCTCGCTGGAATGAAAAAGAAAGATCAGGTGTTGGTCTATCACAGCATGGGCGAATCATCCGTGGTAGGAACTGCTGTTGTAGAAAAAGAAGGATTCGAAGATCCAACAGCACCGGGCGAAAACTGGGTTGCGGTCGGATTGAAAGCCGTGAAATCATTAAAACGGCCGGTGACACT
>CAINVI010000377.1 GCA_903854075.1 Candidatus Pollutiaquabacter sp.
CGGAGCATCGTCCATTGCCCAGAAGGCCGCAGAAGCCGCTATCAGCGGAGACCATCGGCCTACGCTGGAAATGCGCGAAGTTTTTCGTCGGCGTAAAGACCTTATCATTGGTTTGCTGAGTAAAATCCCTGGACTTAAACTCAACCAGCCACAGGGCGCCTTCTACGTTTTCGCTGATGCCAGTTCCTATTTCGGCAAGAGTGATGGCCATCAAACTATCAAGAACGCGGACGACCTCTGCATGTATTTACTGAATGTCGGTCACGTCTCCGTAGTGACCGGTGAAGCCTTTGGCGACCCGAGCTGCTTCCGGCTTTCGTATGCCACCTCCGATGAAAAGCTAACGGAAGCTGCACGACGCATGTCTGAAGCATTGTCCAAATTACACTGATTACCCAAACCATTTTTTCGTCATGAGCAAACAACATTCGTTAGACAGTCTTTTCAAGTCGTTTGAAGGAATGAAAGTGCTGGTCATCGGCGATGTGATGCTCGACGAATACCTTTGGGGAAAAGTGGACCGCATCTCTCCCGAAGCACCAGTCCCTATCGTAGCTATAGAAAAACGAGAAAGTCGGCTGGGCGGCGCTGCCAATGTGGCGATTAACCTGCAAGCACTCGGCGCTACTCCTCTCCTCTGTTCGGTGATTGGCGGCGATTTAAACGGACGAACGTTCATCGATATCATGCAGCAATTAGGCATGTCTCCCGATGGACTTGTACAGAGTGCCGATCGTCCTACAACCGTTAAAACACGCGTCATCGGAAACAATCATCAGATGCTGCGCGTTGATGAGGAGTGGTTAATTGATATCAATGCCTCGGAACGCAAACAGTTACTGGGGCGGATTGAAAGCTACATCCAGCACGACGATGTTGATGTCATCATTTTTGAAGATTACGACAAAGGCGTACTTTCAAAATCACTGATCGAACAAGTGGTGAAATGGTCAAAGGCCAAACAAATCCCCATTACTGTCGACCCGAAAAAAAGAAACTTCAATCATTATAAAAACGTGACGTTGTTCAAGCCGAATATGAAGGAGTTGCGGGAAGGTATGAAGCTGGATCTCGACAAAGACCATTTGGAAGACGTACAAAAAGCAGTAGCCAAATTGGCACACGATAATAATATGGAAAATATCCTGCTCACCCTTTCCGAAAAAGGTGTCATGATACAAACCGAAAAGGAAAACCTGCACTTACCTGCCCACGTGCGTACGATTGCTGACGTCTCCGGAGCCGGCGACACGGTCATCAGTGTTGCCGCCCTTTGTCTGGCTGCCCGTACCTCCGGTTCGTTACTTGCCGGACTTTCCAACCTGGCGGGAGGATTGGTTTGCGAACGGGTTGGTGTGGTCCCGGTCGATAAAAAAGAACTACTAAAAGAAGCCAAGCGACTGAAGCTGTCCTGACATGCCTGAACAAGTTACCCCTTACAAATCAGCCGGTGAAAATAAAAAGCAGCAGGTCGCCCGAATGTTCAATAACATTGCGCACCGGTACGACTTTCTGAATCATTTTCTTTCGCTTGGCATTGATCGCAGTTGGCGCAAAGCCGCTATTCAACAGTTGCAAGTTGAACAACCCAAAGTGATACTCGATATCGCCACGGGAACCGCCGATTTGGCGATTGAAGCGATGCGCCTTAAACCCGTAAAAATTTTCGGTATCGACATATCCGTCGATATGCTGGAGCTGGGCAAAAAGAAGATTAAATCCCGTCAGCTCTCCGATGTCATTGAGTTGTTGGAAGGCGATTCCGAGAATCTGATTTTCGAAGACAATAAGTTCGATGCGGTAACCGTTGCATTTGGCGTACGCAACTTTGAGCATCTGCAGAAAGGGCTACAAGAAATTTACCGAGTCCTTAAACCGGGCGGAAAACTCGTCGTATTGGAATTCTCTCACCCCAAGCAACCGCTGATGCGGTCACTGTATAAGTTCTATAATTCACGCATAACGCCGTTTTTTGGAAAAATAATCTCAAAAGACGCTGCGGCTTACACCTACTTGAACGAATCCATACAGGCCTTTCCTTCCGGTGAAGCCTTCCTGACTGAACTTAAAAAAGTTGGATTTATTGAAACCACGGCGAAGACAATGACGTTTGGTATCGTATCTATTTATTGTGGTAAAAAAGCGTGACTAAAAACACGATAACCCGGCTTTTTGGTGTCGCTTTGACGCTGCTCATCACGCTTACTTGCGTGGGACAACGCAGCCGTCAGCCGATGAATTTGCCAAAGTACGATAAACAGAAAATTCATTTTGGGTTCGTACTCGGTATCAACAACTCCAATTTCCGTTATCAGGCTGCTTCTAATTTAAACTATCAGGACAGCGTTTACAGTGTAACGCCCAATCCGCAAGGTGGTTTGAATCTAGGCATCTTATCCAATCTTCACCTGGGCGATAATTTCGATCTGCGATTTATGCCGTCGTTGTCGTTTGTGCAACGCCAACTCAATTACAACTTCTATTATCCAGCAACTGGACAGGCACCGACCTTAGTAAAAACGGTGGAATCAACGTATCTTGAATTACCTTTTGATTTAAAGTTCAAATCTAAGCGAATAGATAACTACCGACTTTATGTCGTGGCGGGCTTCCGAACCTCCATTGATATGGTATCACAAGCTAAAGTCAAGGAAAAAGATCCGGACATCGTAAAGTTGAACCGAAAAGATTACGGCTATCAAGTCGGACTTGGCGCGGACTTCTACATGCCGTATTTCAAGTTTTCTCCGGAGATCAAGATGTTCAATGGAATTCCTAATTTACTTGTCCAGGAAAACACCGTCTACTCCAACG
>CAINVI010000378.1 GCA_903854075.1 Candidatus Pollutiaquabacter sp.
AGACATTACTGCCAATCCAACATCCGTCACCGATCTCCACATCTTCATGGATGACGGCGAAGGGATCGATTTTTACATCCTTACCGACTTTGGCAGCGGGATGAACCCAATAGGGAACGGTAGCGGTTGGATTCACGAAATTACTCCTATCTAATTTTGGATTATTATGCTTTCTTCTTGTCTCTGCGCGAAATTTGCGCCATCATTTCCGATTCCATCACCACTTTATCTCCAACATAAGCTTTACCAACCATATGGCACAGGCCACGTCGAATCGGCGCTACCAATTCAAGATGGAAAACCAAGGTATCGCCTGGAACAACCATATCCCTGAACTTGGTGTTATCAATCTTTAGGAAATAGGTTAAATAATTTTCAGGATCAGGCACCGTGTTTAATACAAGTATACCTCCAACTTGCGCCATCGCTTCAATCTGAATGACACCCGGCATTACGGGAGCGCCCGGAAAATGTCCGGGAAAGAACCATTCGTTCATCGTCACACTCTTCACTCCTACTACGTGCCGGTCCGATAATTCGATAATCTTATCGATAAAAAGGAACGGTGAACGATGCGGAAGGATTTTCATGATCGCATTCACATCGTATAGCGGCTTGGCGTTCGGATCATACACCGGCGCCTTCACTTTTAACTTATCCTTTTTAACCATGTCACGGATCTGCCGTGCAAAAGCGACATTAGCTACATGGCCGGGGCGAGCCGCAAGGATATGTCCTTTGATCGGTGACCCGACCAGTGCAAGGTCACCTACAATATCCAGCACCTTGTGACGTGCCGGCTCGTTGATTTAACGCAGTTGAACGTTATCCAGAAAACCACGCTCAGCTTTAACATTTTCCTTGTGAAAAATCTTTGCCAGGTGATCGAGCTTTTCCTGAGGAATAGGACGATCGACAACGACGATAGCATTATTGATATCGCCACCTTTAATCAGGTTATGCTGCAACAACATTTCCAGTTCGTGCAGAAAGACGAAAGTCCGGGAGTCTGCAATTTCTTTTTTAAACTCACCGACATTATAAATACTCGCGTGCTGTGTGCCGAGTAGGTCGCTATTATAATCTACCATTACGGTAATCCGATAATCCTCGCTGGGAACTGCCAGCATTTCGGAACGTCGGGAAGTATCTTCATACGCAAGATTTTCGGTCAGTACAATATACTTGCGCTCTGCGTGCTGCTGCTCTATTCCTGCTTTCTCCAACAAGTCAACAAACGGCCGCGAACTTCCATCCATGATGGGCATTTCAGGACCATCGATCTCCATTAACACGTTATCGATCTCCATACCAACCAGGGCAGCCAGCACGTGTTCGACCGTACTGACCCTGGCACCGTCCTTCATTAAGGTGGTTCCGCGCTCTGTATCGGTCACATTGTCCACATCCGCTTCAACAACGGGCTGACCGGGAAGGTCGACCCGACGGAATTTGTAGCCGTGATTTTCAGCGGCAGGAAGAAAACGCAAGGTAACGCTGGCGCCGGTATGAAGTCCAACTCCGGAAATCGAAACGGCGTCGCGGATGGTGGTTTGAAGCACTTTTGGGCCGGAGGCGGGGCTTGACGCAACCGAAGCGGCTTCTATCGAATTGCTTACAACAACTTGATTTTCAGTCATTTCTATAATAAAAAGTGGCGCTTCCACCAATAATGAAAGGCACTTCAAAAATAGAAATTATAAGCAAATGACAATGAATTGGTTGAACCAGAATTTCAACCGTTCGGCAGGGCTATTTACCGGCCTGTTTTTCGAGTTCGCGGAGCCGCATTTCAATAGCCGGCAATTTACGGAAAACCACGTAGGTGCGCTTATAGTCGCCAATGCTGAAGGCCGGAGAACCTTGAAGGATTTCGTCAGGCCCTACCGATTGTCCGACACCGGATTGGGCTGCAATCTTGACGCCGTCGGCTAGTTGGATATGACCTACGATTCCTACCTGTCCGCCAATCATGCAATTCTTACCGATTTTGGTAGAGCCGGCCACTCCGGTCTGTGCAGCAATCACCGTATTCTCTCCGATCTCTACGTTGTGAGCTATCTGAATAAGGTTATCCAGTTTTACCCCCTTACGAATAATCGTGGATCCGAGGGTGGCACGGTCCACCGTAGAATTGGCACCGATCTCTACATGATCTTCGATGATCACGTTGCCGATTTGGGCAACTTTCTGGTAGTTGTTTTCACTATTCGGTGCAAAGCCGAAGCCATCGGCACCAATCACGGTACCAGAATGAATGGTACAATGTGAACCAATTACACAATCCGCATACACTTTTGCCCCGGAAAAGAGCGTGGTATTATCACCGATTACCACATTATCGCCCACGAAAACGTGCGGATATATTTTTACGTTATTGCCAAGACGAACATTACTTCCGATGTAGGCAAACGCGCCGACGTAACAACTTTCCCCCAGCTGAGCAGAGGACGTGATAAAAGAGGGCTGTTCAATGCCTTTCTTATCGTTACGGATCTGATTGTAGATATCGAGCAACTTTGCAAAGGCCTGATAAGCACTTGGAACACGTATCAGCGTTAACGAAAGAGACTTTTCCGGCTGAAAGCTTTCATCAACAATTGCAATAGAAGCTTGGGTAGAATAGATGAACGACGTGTATTTAGGATTGGCCAGAAACGTCAGGGAGCCTGGCTCACCTTCCTCGATTTTACTCAAGCGATTTACTTTGACGGCCGCGTCACCCTCTACCTTGCCACCCAGCAAGTCACTGATCTGTTGTGCTGAAAACTCCATTATCTATAAAATCAGTACAATTTACAACTATTTGAGCTAATCTGCCTAATCAACATTTGGGGAAACAACAGTAATGCTTTTCAACCGCCTCACTCAGCACCTTGATATTCAAGGTATCAGCAGCTTCCGAAATGTCCTGCACGGAACCGTTTTTCATCAAAATCCGGATTTTGTCGCTTCCTGTGGAATATGCATTATTCACAATACTTCCTTCGAGAAAATAGTACGGCAGTACGGCATCACTGAGTTGCATTGTCAACTGAAGTCGTGACTTCAAGGCTGCGATTTCCTCCGGCTCAAAATTTCCTTTACGTAAGAGTATCTTGAACAGTTGTCGATTCATCAGTCGTTTACAAAGATCAGAAAGCACCGGATCAGTGTGACCGGACCACTGCTTAATGGAAACCGTAATATCACTATCGTCCAGCGCTGCAAAAACATCCAGCAATTCCGGCTGTTTCTCAAAGTCATTCCTCGAATGATCGTTGATCAAAAATTGTCGTAGTGATGGCGTAGCGAACAAACCCTCGTCAGCGCGCGCGATCTCTTTGGCACGTCGTAAAATTCCGGTGAGCAACACTTCCGCACTAACTACCGTCGTGTGCAGATAAACCTGCCAATACATCAGTCGTCGCGCTACAATGAATTTCTCAATAGAATAAATTCCCTTTTCTTCAATGGCCAGTTGATCATCGTGCACTTGCAGCATCTTGAGGATACGATCAAAACTGATAACGCCTTCCGAAACACCGGTAAAGAAAGAGTCGCGATTCAAGTAGTCCAGTCGGTCCATATCCAGCTGACTGGATACCAGTTGGTGCAAGAAACTTTTCTCGTAAGTATTGCGGAAAATGGATAACGCCATAGATAGTTTGCCGTCAAACTCCACATTGAGTCGGTCCATAAATAATGCCGAGAGCTCCTCGTGGTGAATACCTTTTACAATACTGTTTTCCAAAGCGTGTGAAAAAGGGCCATGACCAATGTCGTGCAATAGAATAGCGATGGTCACCGCCTCTGCCTCCTCGCGGGTAATGGCATGACCTTTGGAACGCAACACCTCTATCGCTTCACCCATGAGATGCATTGCGCCCAGCGCATGATGAAACCGCGTATGGTGGGCGCCGGGATACACCAAGTGTGACATGCCCAACTGACGAATCCGGCGCAACCGCTGAAAGTATGGATGTTCAATCAGCCTGAAGATCGTATCGTAAGGGATTTTAATCAGTCCGTAGATGGGATCATTAATGATCTTCAGGTTGTTGGTCGGTTGCGAACTCCTAGTATCGGACATAGCCATGAAAATTATCCCCAAATATCGTAATTCCGAGGGAGCTGACAGCGCCCCGCGGGCAAGATTCCCTGAACTTGATGACAATAATTATTTCCAGAATACGTTATCACCTGTAAATGCAGGTTGAATATGCTACTAACACCACAGCCACAAACCCGAACGAATGCTACCTTTGCCGTACCTGCAGCGACCGGCAGCAGTTCAATCACTATGGATAAAATAACTATTCTTTGGGCCGACGATGAAATCGAATTACTCAAGCCCCACCAGATTTTTCTGAATGAAAAAGGGTACGAAGTCATCACCGTTTCGAATGGCGAAGACGCCCTGCAACGTGCAGCCAAGCAACCGGTCGATATCGTATTCCTTGATGAGAATATGCCCGGTTTATCCGGCCTGGAAACGCTCAACCGACTCAAGAATCAATTCCCGGACATCCCGGTGATTATGATCACCAAAAGTGAAGAAGAGCATATCATGGAAGAAGCCATCGGCAGTAAAATCGCCGACTACCTGATCAAGCCGGTCAACCCCAACCAGATTCTCCTTGCGCTGAAAAAAATACTGGACAACAAGCGGATCATCAGTGAGAAAACCGCATCAGCTTATCAGCAGGAATTTAGAAACCTGGGCATGACGATGAGCGATCGGCTTACATGGCAAGAGTGGATGGATGTTTACAAGCGACTTATTTTCTGGGAGCTTGAATTAGAAAAGAGTGCCGACGAAAGCATGTATGAGATCCTTACCTCTCAGAAAAACGAAGCAAACAATCTCTTCGCCCGCTTCATTGAAAAAAATTATTTGTCGTGGCTGAAAACCCCGGACAAAGACGCGCCGGTATTGTCCCATACACTCATGCGCCGAAAAATAGTTCCACAAATCGATACCGGCAATGAGCCTGTTTTTATGTTTCTCATTGACAATCTGCGGTACGACCAATGGAGAATACTTCAGCCGGTAATCACCGAGTATTATCGATTGGAAGAAGAAGACATGTACTGCTCCATACTTCCAACGGCTACACAATATGCCCGTAATGCTATTTTCGCAGGATTAATGCCGTCTGAGATTGAATCGCGCTTTCCTTCACTCTGGAAAAACGATGAGGAGGAAGGCGGCAAAAACCTTCACGAAGCAGAATTTCTCGCCGACAACCTGAAGCGTTCCCGGAAAGACGTTAAATTCTCCTACACAAAAATCACCAATCTTTCCGACGGGAAGAAGATGGTTGACGACCTTTCCAACATGATGGAGAATCGCTTCAATGTGATCGTCTATAATTTTGTGGACATGTTATCCCATGCCCGCACCGAAATGGAAATGATCCGTGAGCTGGCCGATGATGAAGCAGCGTATCGCTCCCTCACACTCTCGTGGTTTGAACATTCACCACTTTTCGAAGCAATTAAAAAACTTTCCGAAAAGAAAGTAAAACTGATCATCACAACCGACCACGGAACCATCCGTGTCAAAGAACCGGTCAAGCTGGTGGGCGACCGAACCGTCAATAGCAACCTACGCTACAAGCAAGGACGGAATATGAACTACGATAAGAAGCAGGTTTTCGAAATCAAGAATCCGGCAGATGCCATGCTACCGCGACAACATCTTTCACAGGCCTTTGTGTTCGCACGTAACGATGATTTTTTTGCTTATCCCAACAATTACAACCACTACGTTTCTTACTACAGAAACACCCTGCAGCACGGCGGTATTTCGCTGGAAGAAATGCTCATACCTTTTGTCGTACTGACATCAAAATGATGTCCTTCACTTTATCTTCAGAAAGCCATCCCTAAAAGATGGCTTTTTTCAATTCCAGAACGAACCTTTTTGCCCTTTTTACGTTAATTACCGCATTAATGGGCTTTTCCCACGGATACCCACAAAAAAGCTTAACCCTGGCGGAATTCATATTCCCTTCATTGCTTTTAAGATACTTTTGGCAAAGTAATTGATATGTGGAAGAAAGCAATACATTACAACATCTACCCAAACAATAATTCAATCCAACAATGAACGCTATGTTAAAGCAACTCGCACTCGTTTCCTTCCTTTCGCTGGGCACTGCCCTATTCGCTACCGCACAGGAAGGAGCCGCACCGGTTAAAGCGGACAATCCGAACGCTCCTGAAATCACCTTCGACAAAGAAGTGCACGATTACGGCACTATCAAACAAGGCGCTG
>CAINVI010000379.1 GCA_903854075.1 Candidatus Pollutiaquabacter sp.
TTGCTGAACGGAATACTGATTTTACCACTTCCGTTGGATTTACGTTGCAATTGAACATTGGCTTCGAAATGGTTCGAAAGCACCTTTTGGATTTTCGCGTACTCAAAGGAGAGCGTTTCGTTTCCTTTGGTTGACTTGGAAGTTGTATTCTTTTTTCCGCCGGTTTCGCGGGCCAGTGTTTCAACATCACGCACTGTCAACTGCTTTTGAAGGATCTCTTTAAATACCAGCAATTGTTCGCCGATGTCCTCGATACCGACGAGAGCACGTGCATGGCCCATCGTAATCTTGTTATCGCGTAGTGCAATCTGAATTTCAGGAGGCAGTTTCAGTAAACGCATGAAGTTCGTTACGGTAGTGCGGTTTTTGCCGACACGCTCGCTGAGTTCTTCCTGGGTGAGACTGCATTCATCAATGAGTCGTTTATAGCTGATGGCGATATCCAACGGATTGAGTTCCTGCCGCTGAATATTTTCTACGAGCGCCATTTCCAGCATTCCTTGGTCATTAGCTACGCGTATGTACGCCGGAATGGTTGTTGCACCGGCCAATTTACTGGCACGGAAACGACGTTCGCCGGAAATAATCTGGAATTTGTCGTAGCCCATCTTGCGAACAGTGATGGGCTGAATAATGCCTTGCTCTTTGATGGATTGTGCGAGCTCATTGAGCTCTTCCGCTTTGAATTCAGTTCTCGGCTGGAATGGATTTGGTTCGATCTGATCCAGTGGCAATTGCGCAACGCCGCCGACCACACCTTGGGCCGAGGCCGTTACGGCACCGGATTTAGAAGTAACGTCGGTATCGGAGCTCTCCAGTAAGGCGCTCAGACCTCTACCCAACGCACTGCGTTGTTTCGGATTATTGCTCATTGGTCATTGGAATTTTCTTTTCTGAATCGCTAATCTTGGTCAGATTATTCTTCTGAAGGATTTCACGGGCAAGGTTCAAATAGTTAATCGAACCTTTGGACGTGGCATCGTGCATGATGATAGTGTGACCGAAGGAAGGCGCTTCGCTGAGTTTTGTATTGCGCTGAATAATGGTGTCAAACACCATTTGCTGGAAGTGGGTTTTGACTTCCTCGACTACCTGATTTGCCAGGCGCAACCGCTGATCATACATGGTCAGGAGAATACCTTCAATTTCCAGTTCAGGGTTTAGTCGGCTCTGAACAATCTTTATCGTGTTCAATAATTTCCCTAAACCTTCGAGTGCAAAGTACTCGCATTGTACCGGGATGATGACGGAATTAGCCGCTACCAGGGAATTGATGGTGATAAGACCGAGTGACGGAGAGCAATCAATGATGATGAAGTCGTAAGTTTCCTTTAGTCCGTTCAGCGCTTCCTTCATTTTTTTCTCGCGGTTCGGAAGATTGATCATTTCAATTTCGGCACCGACCAGGTCAATGTGCGAAGGAATGATGAAGAGGTTAGGAGTCGTTGTTTCCAGCACGATCTCTTTCGGATTCACTTCATTGATGATACACTCGTAGATGCTCGTCTTGATGGTGCGTGGATCAAAACCGACACCGGAAGTGGCATTTGCCTGCGGGTCACTATCAATGATGAGCGTTTTGTATTCCAAGACAGCCAGACTGGCGGCAAGATTCATGGCGGTGGTTGTTTTTCCAACGCCTCCTTTTTGATTCGCGATTGCGATTATTTTTCCCATAGCAGTGTGTTTCGGTCTAAGTGATAAGAGTAAATCGTTAAAACGTTTTTGTTTCTCCGATTTTCATGAGGTTAAGATGTTTACCGGCAGCATCGAACTTGCGAGTGGCTTCCTGGTGATTGATCCGTATCATTTCCATGGTGTCATAATGCATGCCGATAATGCGGTCGCATTTGATAAAATCGGCTGCTATGACGGCGTTATCGATACCCATAGTGAAGTTATTGCCTAACGGAAGGAAGGCGAAATCTATTTTCTTGTAATCGCCAATAAGTTTCATATCGTAATGCAACGCGGTGTCTCCGGCGTAGTAAAAGTTGGCTTCCGGAGTTTCGATGAGGAAGCCCATAGCATTACCGCCATAGGTTCCATCGGGCAAACTGCTGGAATGAACTGCGTTTACACATTTCACTTTGCAGAAATCAAAAATCCAGTGTCCGCCGGTATTCATCGGATGCGTTCGGGTGACACCTTGTCGGTGCAACCAGGTATGAATTTCAAAACTGGAGATAACCGTAGCGCCGGTTTGTTTGGCTAATGAAACCAGGTCAGCGACATGATCTTCGTGACCGTGCGAGACCAGAATCATGTCCGCACGAATGGTGGTACTATCAATGTCAGCAGCCAACGGATTCGGCGTAATAAACGGGTCGAAGAGGAGGTGTTTACCCCCAAATTCGACAGAAAAACAAGAATGGCCGTAATAAGTGACTTGCATAGTTATTGGACCTACAAAGGTAAAATTTGCAGGGCAGGATAGCTCTTAAAGTTACCAACAAAAAGACACGGAATTACGGACAAGTCGTAATAGTAATAACAGGATGTTGTTAATGAACATCCACAAAAAAAGCCCCGCACTCCGGAGCTTTTTTTGTTAAAATAACAATCAATATTTATTTGCCGAGGTCGTCGAAATCGACGTTACTGTACGGCGAAGTAGAATCGTGAGAAGTGGACGGAGCAGGGGAGTCGCCTTGAAGCGATTGGATACGATCCATAGCCTCTTTGATACCATCCATGAATTTTTCAAAGTCTTCACGGTAGAGGAAAATCTTATGTTTTTCAAAAAACGGATTACCATCATCACCCAGACGTTTTTTGCTTTCGGTGATGGTGAGGTAGTAATCGTTAGACTTTGTGCTTTTTACATCAAAGAAATACGTCCGTTTACCTGCACGAACAGATTTTGAAAAGACTTCCTCCCGATGATTTGAATACTCCGACATAAGTTGTTGTAACCGTTTGCTGTTAAGCAAATATAGAAAAATATTGATACTTTGTTGGTCAGAGTCCTAAAATTAAGCCATTTTCAAGTGGTCAACCTCCACTATTTTATAAATGTGTCTAAAACTTAGACGTAGGAAACCTTCACCTTAACTTCAACAAAACTATATTTACTACACAGAAAATTGTGTCAAAATGAGAAAACTTCTTTTACTACCTTTTTTAGGCTGTTTTTTACTTCATGCGGAAGCACCACAATCTGTTTTTGTGGAAGTTTCTGGTATTTCAACCAAGAATGTTGGCGATTTTCAGCTAGGTGCCGATCAACTTTCGGGTATACATTACTTGGGATATTGTAACGATCTAAAAGTGGTTCACTTTAAAGTGAACCGGGAGGATCATCCAACAGATTCTGTGCTGATCGGCTATTTCAAA
>CAINVI010000380.1 GCA_903854075.1 Candidatus Pollutiaquabacter sp.
GTTTACCCAATGCGTAGCTGATAGATAGAATTCCTAGCCGCGTCTGGAAATTATAACCGGTACCGAAACCCAAAGGTGTGTCATTCACATAAATACCGCTGCCGTTTCGTTCATACCAGGCACCGTTGATGAATACAAATAGGAAAGAGTTGATATCGGTGAGGAATCGGTATTCGATATTAAGCATGGAATAAGAGGAAGCAAAGATGGACTCTTCGTCAAAGCCGCGCAGACTTTTTAACCCGCCGATTCTGAACAGTTCGTTGTCGAAGAGGTTTTCGCTGTAAATGAAAGCGGATCGGCTTCCGATTGTTGCGACATGGTTACCAGTTATCGGGACAAACAACTGCCATTCCAATAATCCCTGGTATTGCGTTGACTGAAGCGGAATATTCTCATAAGCTTCCGGGTTTATTCCGGTGTTGCGCGAAATATTTCGGTTGCCAATAACGGAATTTGCATCCAGCTGAAAGCCCTGCCGAGGATTGATCCGGTAATCCAGCTCTTCAAAATGAGCAGTTGCTCCGTAGCCCGTAATATTGATGTCGGCGTAGGGAGGAAGAACGGTGATATTTTCCAACCCTGCGGTAGATTGCAAGTTGCTTTCTTTGGCATTCACAAAAGCCTTCACGAAGTTGTTCCCTTTCAAGGTGATCAAGAGCCCAAGATTGCGAATCACATCGACGAATAACGTATCCCTTTTATACACGTTAAGGAACGCATCAATACCCAATGGCGTATTAAAAAGAAACGGGTATCGCAGATGGATTTTCAGGTCTTGAGAGCGGGGAGGAAGTTGCTTCCAGTTTAATTCAATCACCTCGCCACGCTTAAAGGAGTTTTGTAGTTTGAGGTGAACATCTCCGGTCAATGTCGCTTTACCTTTTCCCGTTTCATCGGGAAGTAGTCCGATCACACCATCAAACTGACTGGCTTTTTTAGGAGCAAGAAACAGATCGAGTCGTGTGTAGTCGTCGGTGAATAATAATCCGGAGGGACGAGTGGCCTGAAGAAAGGCGAGTTCGCGCAGTCGGATATCAACTTTGCGCAGTTGCGATTCATCGTATAGATCACCGGGTTTTATGCCCAGGTAATTATACAAATACACCGGAGCAACCACCTGTGAACCGTTCATGCGAATACTGTCAATCCGGATTTGCGGTCCTTTGTTCAATTGGAGCACCGCACGAACGCCGGCTGCCTCAGCCTGCAGACTATCCAATCGGATGGTAGCAAAAGGATAGCCGCTGTCTTCGCATTTTGTAAGTATATGCTCGTTGATGATTTCAAGTCGTTTAGGGTCAATCTTATTCTTGGAAAATCCGTTTCTGGGGAAATTTCCGGGGAGCAGTTCGTCGTCGACATTACCGGCAGAGAGTGCTGTCCAGGCGAGGGAAGGGCCGACATAAATTTTACCGATAATTTTCTCTCCCTCGGTATAAACAGTGTCCAGCGCCGCACCGAGATGACCATTTCCCTGCAATACCTGTACACCATCCAGGAAATAACGAATACAACGTAAGGAATCCTTTTCGCCGGCTTCAGCAAAGACGTCGGCGGCGTTTGTTTCTCCGGCTGAAAGTACTGCGACAGGGATGAATCTTTTTTGTCCGTACACCGCCGAATTTATCAGCAGAAAGAGGGTTAATGCTTTTACGAACATGCTGGATGACATACGTACAATGAAACGGTTTTTCCTTTCTTTCATTGCGTCAGTGTTCAATTTTCCAGTCGATTGGCGAATGTCCCTGAGTAATCAGCAAATCGTTCGCTCTTTTAAAATGATCACAACCGAAAAATCCGCGGGTTGCAGAAAAGGGTGAAGGGTGCGCAGCTTGCAGTATATGGTGTTTTGTGTCGTCAATGAGCGGCGCCTTGGCTTGCGCATATCTTCCCCACAGTAAGAATACCAAACCTTTGCGGTCTTCGGATAATTTTCGGATGACGCTGTCGGTAAATTCTTCCCAGCCTTTTTTTTGGTGAGATCCCGGCTGGTGTGCACGAACAGTCAGTGTGGCGTTGAGCAACAATACGCCCTGGTCTGCCCACTTCTTTAAATTTCCCTTACGTGAAACGGGCCAGCCAAATTCGAATTCCAGTTCCTTGTAAATATTCAGTAAAGAAGGCGGCAACGGAATTCCTTCGGGTACCGAAAAACTTAATCCGTGCGCCTGACCCGGTCCATGGTACGGGTCCTGTCCTAGTAAAACGACTTTTACCTTATGGAATGGCGTATGCTCGAAGGCGGAAAAAATCAAGTGGCCGGGTGGATACAGGGTTTGGCTGTTTTTCTGTTCTTCTTGTAAAAACGATTGCAGCGCGCGAAAACTGTCGGAAGAAAACGCTTCCTGTAAAACAGCTTTCCAGCTCGACTCGATGGTAGGGTTGGCCTCCTGCATGAAGCCCGAAATTACAATGAATTCACTAATTTTTGGTCTACAGTAAAGGATTTATGTTAATAACTTCGACTTTTAAAATTTATGCAAACCATTAAATTTGCACACCTTCGAATATCAA
>CAINVI010000381.1 GCA_903854075.1 Candidatus Pollutiaquabacter sp.
CGTGATGCCGATATCAAGTGGTTTCACCCTAATCAAGAGGAAGATATATTGGACTTCTTGCGAAAGTCATTTAGTGGCATTTAAGAAAAAGAGCAAAGAATAAAGACATTACAATATCTCTTTATTCTTTGCTCTTTTGTCAATTCATTTACTTGTCATTTTTGACTTATCATAGCAAAAGTTTACTTTCGCAAGAAGTCTATTGGACTTTTTACGGTCAATAAGTTGTAGCACACAAATAATCGGGGGCTATGTCGTTTCGTGTGGGTAACTAATATTTAGGATACTCAAACTTTAGCTTACCACAAACAAAGAAAATCATATTGATGAAATTCTGTGGGTCTCTAAAACCTCTTGCTCTTCTTTTCAGAAGTTGAATCTTATTGTTAATACTTTCAAGTATAGCGTTAGTGCGTTTTGAATCAAAATAATTGCAGATACCAAACCAGTGAGCTTTAATCATATTTGAAAATTTTATAAAAGGTTGAATGCCTGATTCTTTTGCTAAATCACACCAGAATTGCAAATATCCTTTTGCTTCATCGGGATCTTCTATATCGTAAACATCTTTAAATATCTCTTTTAGTCTATAAGCATCTCCTAATTTAGGATAGTACATTATTAGATATTCGAGTTCATTTTGTTTGTCTTTTGATAGTTTTTGTCGATCTCTTAAGAATGTATATTTGTGATTTTTAATGAGTTCATTTCCTTTTCGTTCGGCTTTTCGAACTTCGTCCATGGCTTGATTCAAGTGTTGTACGATATGAAATTTGTCAAAAGTAAGTTGAGCATTTGGTAGTTGTTCCATGACTCCAGAGATAAATGAGGGAGACATATCGAGTGAAATTTGCTCAATATTTTTACGATCTCCACCTTTTAATTCTAAGTTAGTTACAAATTTTTCGATAGTGTCTTTGCCTCTACCTAATTGAATATCAATCACTCTATGTTCTTCTAGGTCAACAAAGTTTGTTACATATGAATGTCCTTTTTTTGAGGATGTTTCATCGATGCCAATTTCACATATAGAGGACAAATCATCTTTTCTTACAGCTTTATTTATCCAATGATTAAAGATAGTCCAAAGGCGTTTTGGATATACACCTAAGCAGTTAGCTGCTTTATTAACAGGCATTTCACTTTCTATCAAAAGCATTGAATAGGCCTCGAAAAGCAAAGTAAATCCGCTGCCTTCTCTTGCCCAAGGAACTTGTACCATACGTACTTTTCCATTAGGAAGTAGCAGGCGTGGTACACGAGCATGTAAGAAACATTTATGTTGAAAGAAATTTAAATGTTGCCATGTTTTATCGTCTGTATCATATGGTTTTAAAATATCATTTTCATACTTAAATGTTGAACCACGATAGAAATCAATGTATATATGTAAGGTCTTGGGTCCGCCATTGGGTTCTGTTTCAAATGCAACATTATTAACAAACCAGGGAAGTTCTAAACCTAAAGCTAATGTGAAAATATCTTGCGAATTATTCATAAATATGTATGGTATGGATGTTTTGCAAAAGTAGTTATTTATTAGTTACCCACACGAAACGACATAGCCCCAAAATTGTAGAATATTTGATATTGGCGTCTACTCGTCTACTTGTCTACTTGTTTACTTCTTTACTTTTCACCCCTTTTTGAGGGAAAACGAACAATCGAAGAAATAAAACATTACTACCGTTACGCCAAAAGGGGTATTTGTTGTGTGAGAAACAATGAATTATAGTATAAATATGAAAAATTAGAGGGCTTTGTGTTGATTTATGCAAAACATATAGTACTTTTGTTCTAATTATAAATAATTATACATTTATAGACTGGGTAAAAACAGGAAAGTATCGTACCCCTCAGCAATAAGGATACAAAATACTGACGTACGATAAACTCCTTCATACATCCCAACTTAAATTTTTTCACGCCAATCATTAGCAGATTGACACATTAGCACATTAATTACACATGAAAAATAAGCGAAACAGATTACAGGTCATTTCAGAAATACTCCGGACGACCGTTGTCGGTAGTCAGGAGGAATTACTGAAAATCCTCAATGACAAGCATTGTGAAGTCACACAAGCTACACTTTCGCGCGATTTAAAATTGCTAAAAGTAGCAAAAACACCCTTGTCCAACGGAGATTACAAATACATCTTGCCATCTTATAATAAACCCATCCCTGTAGAAACCACTGCAAACACATTGATTTCTCATGGTGCGGTAATGAGTTTGGAATTTTCGGGGCAATTGGCAGTGGTAAAAACCAAACCTGGATATGCCAGTGCCATTGCTTGGGACATCGACAACAAGGCTTCGGAACAAGTTCTTGGCACCATCGCCGGTGATGATACCGTGTTGGTAATCCCCAGAGAAGGGGTGTCGCGCAATGAAATTTTGGAAATGATGAATCTCACATTCTCTGAAAAGAACTAGAAGACATTATTAACAGACAATTAATTAAGACATTTCCACAGACTGAGTGCTGCGAGAGGAAGTGATAATTGCATTATACAAATAGTAAGTATGAATACAGAAATAAAGGTGACCGAAATAACCGTACAAGTAGCAGACGAACGTTTCTTAGGGTATGTGGATACGATTCTAACAACGATTGCTGCCGCTGCAAAGGTTCGTGGTACTGGCATTGCAACCCGCTCACCGGAATACATTGAACTTAAAATGAAAGAGGGGAAAGCCATTATTGCATTGGCGGGCGACGAATTTGCCGGATTCTGCTATATTGAATCTTGGGGAAATAAAAAATTCGTGGCCAATTCCGGACTTATTGTCGTTGATAAATTTCGTGGACATGGATTGGCCAAGCGCATCAAGCGAAAAGCATTTGAGCTCTCCCGGCAACGCTACCCGGATGCTAAAATTTTCGGTCTCACTACTGGTTTGGCAGTGATGAAAATAAATTCCGAATTGGGCTATAAACCCGTTACCTTCTCCGAGTTGACCGACGATGAATCTTTTTGGAAAGGGTGCCAAAGTTGTGTGAACTACGACATCTTACAACGCACCAATCGCAAACACTGCTTGTGTACCGGGATGCTTTTTGACCCGGCTAAAGACGAGGAGAAGCTGGATTAACGAGTTGTAACTTGATATTATATACGGAAAGTCCTGAAAACAAAGCGTTTGTGGGGATATGACAAAGCCATTTGCAGGCCAACCATTGGCACATGGACATATTATTTAATTAGCACATTATTTATGAAGAAAGAGAAAGTATTATTAGCATTTAGCGGTGGATTAGACACTTCGTTTTGTGCGAAATATTTAGCAGAAGAAAAAGGGTATGAGGTGTACACTGCCGTTGCGAACACCGGTGGTTTCAGCACTGAGGAGTTAAATGTAATTGAAGATAAAGCGTACCGTTTGGGCTCTGTTAAACACGTGGCCCTGGATGTGACTCAAGAATATTACGACAAAAGCATCAAATACATGGTGTTTGGAAATGTGCTGCGCAATGGCACCTATCCAATTTCCGTTAGTTCTGAACGAATTTTTCAAGCCATTGCCATCATTCAGTACGCCAAGGAAATTGGTGCCGATTACGTTGCCCACGGTAGTACGGGTGCTGGAAATGATCAAGTTCGTTTTGACCTCACCTTCGATATTTTGGCTCCCGAGATCAAGATTCTTACCCCTACCCGCGACATGGTACTGACCCGCGAGTATGAGATCAATTACCTGAAAGAGCACGGCTTTGAAGCGGATTTCACGAAAATGGAGTACTCGATCAACAAAGGTTTATGGGGTACCAGTATTGGCGGAAAAGAGACCTTGAAATCGGAACAGACCTTACCTGAGTCGGCTTATCCTAGCCAGATTGAGAAACAGGGGGAGGAGACCCTCACCATTGATTTTGAAGGGGGTGAAATCACTGCCGTAAATGGGGTGAAAAACGCAAACAAAGTTGAACTCATCAACCAAGTTGAAGCCATCGCCAGCAAATATGGTATTGGCCGGGATATGCACATTGGCGACACCATTATCGGTATCAAAGGTCGCGTCGGTTTTGAAGCAGCGGCTGCTTTGTTAATTATCAATGCGCACAAAATGTTGGAAAAACACACCCTTTCCAAATGGCAACAATACTGGAAAGATCAACTGGGGAATTGGTATGGCATGTTCTTACACGAAGCTCAATACCTGGAACCTGTGATGCGTGACATTGAGAAATTCCTTGAAAACTCTCAGCAAAATGTGACCGGTAAAGTCATTGTCACGCTTCGACCATACAGCTATACCCTCGTTGGTGTTGAAAGTCCATTCGATATGATGAAAACCGATTTCGGTGAATACGGAGAAGTGAACCGGGCCTGGAGTGCCGATGATGTAAAGGGATTTACCAAAATTCTCGGCAATCAGATGAAGATTTATTACAACGTTCAAAAACGGAATAATTCGTAATTCGTAATGCTGGTTTTGGTATCCGCTCAAAAGAGGTTGGTAAGTAAACAAG
>CAINVI010000382.1 GCA_903854075.1 Candidatus Pollutiaquabacter sp.
AAAAAGGCCGAAAAAGCTAGAAAAGCCTTTTCAATCAGGCAGTTGAGCGATTTCTGCCGGATTCCTATCGCAGATACAACCTATAGCAAAAACGAACTTTTTTAACATATTTAAGAGGAAAAGAATGAAACACGACGACCTTGCCACAGGGCTAATTGGCTAACTTTGTTACAACTACATTGATTTTTATCCCGATCGATTTCATGAAAACCCGAGTAGGTATATTTTTTGGCGGCCGTTCCCGAGAGCGGGAAGTTTCGTTCGCCGGCGGAAGGACCGTGTATGACAACCTGAACAAGTCGCTGTTTGAGCCGGTTCCACTGTTTGTGGACAGCTTCGGCAATCTTGTCCTGCTCGACTGGAAATATATTTACAAAGGTAGTATTCGTGACTTCTATCCTCCTGTGGATCAGTTGCCGTCAAGCCAGCATGATTTTCAGATTTATGCTGAAAGTCTTGGCAATCTCTCCCGGGAAAAACAGATTGAACTACTTCGTTCTATTGGTCGGCCCGTTGCGTGGGATGAGCTGAACGGTCTGATCGATTTCGCATTTCTTTGTCTGCACGGCGCCTACGGCGAAGATGGCCGTCTGCAGGGCGTACTGGAATATCTCGGTATTCCCTATTCCGGCTCCGGCCTGTTGTCGTCGGCTATCGGCATCAACAAAGCCGTTCAAAAACACCTGATGAATTCCGCCGGCTTCAACAGCCCGGCCTATTTCACGCTGAACCGCAGCGAATGGAATTTACCGGAAACACGTAACTCTCTCCTGAAAAAAGTACGTGATGAAATTGGTTTCCCCTGCGTGATCAAAGCAGCGAATCAAGGATCCTCCATTGGTATCACCATTCTGTCAGAAGACAACGACAGCAAACTGCAGGAGGCGGTAGATCATGCTTTCTTCGTGGATGTGCTGTATCGATCCGAATGGCTGGACATGACCGCAGAAAAGCGCATAAAATACCTTCGTGAGTTTTGTGATATCCGGGAAGGCACCGGTCTGCCGGTACTACTGCGCAGCAGCGCATTTAACGGCACCGTTTATCACCCGGAAGATTTACTCTTGAAACTGAACGCTGCCTTTGACGCGGGCGATGAATCTGTTCGTTTCGAAAGCATGGACGGCGACAGTGAAGTGGTTATTGAAGGCTTCATCGGTGGAAAAGAATTTTCATGTATTGTAGTGCGCGACCTGCATGATAGTCCGGTGGCGTTACCGCCCACTGAAATCCGCAAAGGCGGCGAACTCTTCGACTACCGTTCCAAATATTTGCCCGGCCTTTCCCGCAAGATCACGCCTATTGAGTTACCGGACGACCAGATCCAAGCGATCCGGAAAGAATGTGAACGACTTTTCCTTTCACTCAAATTCAACGTTTATGCCCGCATCGACGGCTTCATTTCACCGGAAGGCAAAATTTTCCTGAATGATCCGAACACGACTTCCGGCATGATGCCTTCCTCCTTCTTCTTTCACCAGGCTGCGGAAATTGGACTTAATCCTTCTCAGTTCCTTTCCTACATCATCCGTACATCGGTCAAAGAACGGATCACGGACATGAAGGATTTCGTGAAGATGCCAGCGCTGTTACAACTGCTGGACAATGGCATAGCCAATCTCAAATCCAGCGGACGAGTTAAAACCAAAGTAGCCGTTGTCATGGGTGGCTACTCTTCCGAGCGACACATTTCGGTGGAAAGCGGTAGAAACATTTATGAAAAATTATCCTCCTCCGACCACTACGAACCCATTCCTATTTTCCTGACCGGCTCCGATAGCGAACACCACATGTATCAGTTGCCGGTAAACCTGATGTTGAAGGATAACGCTGACGATATCAAAGAGAAAGCGGAACACTACAGCGTTCATCGCATCATCCGTACCATCATGGAAGAATGCAGTGACATCACCTCGACGTACACCTCCGACAACAATGTTTTGCAGCCGAAGAAGCTCAGCTACGAACAGTTAGCAGAAGAAGTGGATGTGGTTTTCATTGCCTTGCATGGACGTCCGGGAGAAGACGGTGAAGTACAGCGACAACTGGAGCGTGTCGGTTTGCCGTACAACGGTTCCGGAATTGATTCGTCGAAAGTCACGATCAACAAGTACGAGACCAACGAGATCCTATTGAGGAATGGCTTTCATGTGGCACGTCACGCGTTGGCATCATCCGACGTTTGGAAGGCCGATGCAAAAGCATTCTACGACTCCATTTGCACCAACTTTCAATTTCCGTTTATCGCCAAGCCGGTCGACGACGGTTGCTCGAGTGCGGTTAAAAAAATTCGGAATCGCGAAGAACTGGAAGCATTTACCGAAATGATTTTTCGTTCGGACGAATTGTTGTTGGCCAATCCTGCGAAAGTGCTGAATCTGAAAGCCAAAGAAGAATTTCCCAGAAAGAAGGTCTTTCTACTGGAAGAGTTAATTGTGAAGAAAGATGCCGTTCACTTCCTGGAGATTACCGGCGGGATGTTGACGCATTTGCATGAAAATGGTGAACGTACTTACGAAGTCTTCGAAGCTTCCGAAGCACTTTCCGAAGGTGATGTACTTTCCTTGGAAGAGAAATTCCTGGCCGGCGAAGGGCAAAACATAACGCCTGCCCGTTATGCAAAAGATCCGGCGGAGCGTGATCGGATTTCAGCGGTGGTGAAAGAAGAGCTGGACAAAGCTGCGCGAATTCTTAACATCGAAGGATATGCACGCATAGATGCCTTCGTACGGGTGTATGCAAACGGTAAAGCAGAAGTGATCTTCATTGAAGTCAACTCCCTGCCCGGCATGACACCGGCCACCTGTATTTTTCACCAAACCGCTATTGCCGGTTACAAACCGTATGATTTCATTGATCGCATCCTGCAATACGGTATTAAAAAACGAGGAGCGGAAATTTCCGTTCACTGACCACGCTGCAACATTATGGCATCTGCATCTATCTTTTCATTTATTAAAAGCAAATCGTTCCGTAACAACCTGCTGGTTGCTGTCGGAGTGTTATTACTAATCGGACTTACGATGCAGTTTTGGCTGAGTAGTTTCACCAAGCACGGAGAAACAATTGCTGTACCTGATTTCCGAGGAATGAATCAGGAAAAAGCGATAGCAATATCCGAGGAGAACAACCTGGAAATCGTTGTCGTGGACTCGCTGTATGAAATCGGAAAAAAACCGGGAGTGATCCTGGACCAGGATCCGGCTCCAAAGACGAACGTCAAAGAAGGCCGAGCAATCTACGTTACGCTGAATGCCAGTCTTCCACCGAAAGTTAAAATGCCTAATCTGATCGACGTATCGCTACGGCAAGCGGAAGCGATGCTGGAATCCTACGGACTGAAAATTGGACGAACGACCTTCAAACCTGACCTGGCTAAAAATGCAGTGCTGGAACAACTGTATAAAGGCTCATCAATAGCGCCAGGCAAAGAAATTAACAAGGGAGCTGCCATTGACCTCGTGCTGGGAAATGGAGAAGGGACAGCGGAAGTGGCAATTCCCGATCTGACAGGACTCACGCGTGGAGAAGCCAACTTTGTACTGAAAGGCTCTTCCCTACTTTTGGGGAATGTTCGCTTTGATCCGGGAGTCCGCGATACCCTCGCTGCAACTATTTACAGACAGATTCCCGCAGCGGATGAAAATGCAGTCATTCATCAAGGTGAAACCGTCGACATCTACCTGAAGTAGTCCAAGGATTATCGGCAGGAAAGTCGTAACTTCGTTTCCATCTCATGAAATATCTTTTTTTCCTGACTTTATCGATTTACCTCGTGCTCTGTGGCCTTGAAACAGTAGCACAGGAATCCATTTTTCCACTTCGAGGCAATCCGGTATTAAAAGGTGTCGCATCGACGAAGCAAGGCGAAGTGTTACGTACTACTTCGATAGATACCTTGCTAATGCCGTTTATCGACGACTTTTCGCGCGAAGGTGTTTATCCACAAGCCGATCGGTGGATGGATAGCGGCGCTTTCATCAACACTAGCTTTCCTGTAAACCCAATTACTATTGGCGTAGCTACGCTCGACGGACTGAACCAGTTCGGCAATCCGTACAATATCAATTCCGGTACAAGTGTTCCGGCTGATTACCTTACGTCATTACCCATCGACCTTTCGGCCAACGTAAATGACACTTCCATTTGGCTAAGTTTCTTTTACCAGCCGCAAGGGTTGGGCGATGCACCGGAAGCCGGCGATTCGCTGGTAGTTGAATTCCGGGACACCTCCGGTAATTGGATTCACCGCTGGTCAGTTCCCGGACGCGAAGACACGGTTTTTCAGCGTGTCAATCTACGGGTGAATAACCGTGTATTTTTGTACCGCGGTTTTCAATTTCGTTTTTATAATTACGCTACGGTCAACGGAAATCGCGACCACTGGAACCTGGATTATGTGATTTTACGCACGAATACCGTTGCCAACGACTCCATTCGTGATAACGGATTTATCCGCCCACGTTATTCTCTGCTCAACGAATACCAGGCCATGCCGTATTCGCATTACAAGGCTTTGGGTGCTCCTGCTGCCGCCATAACAGCCAGTATTACCGATTCCATTCGTGACATCAATTACGGCCCAACCTCTTTCATCTATACCTCCACCATAAAAGACGAGTTCGGAAATTCCCTGTATGCTTCTGCACCATCATCACTTCCTGGTGCTTCCAATAGCATTACCGCTTTCAATACCTCGCTGAACAACTTCTCGTATCCGATAACTTCCGCCGATCGCGCGGAGTTCGAAATGAAAAATTACGTCACCATCACCGGTGCGCAATCTAATCTCTTTAACGATACGGTAAAATACCGACAAGTGTTTGACAACTTTTACGCCTATGACGATGGTACTGCTGAGCTTGGTTATGGTGTAACGGGGAATTCAGGTGTTAAAATGGCCTATAAGTTTGATGTAAAAAAAGCGGATACGCTTCGTGCCGTGGATATTTACTTCAACCCTACCGGTGTAAATGTTTCCACCAGTTTGTTTCAGCTAGCCGTTTGGGAAAACGTGGATCCTTCCGGTAATACTGAGAACTTGCTGTACCGGGAAATCAATCAACGCCCTCAGAATATCGACAGCCTCAACGGCTTCTCCCGCTATACACTGGACACGCTGATCGTGCTGCAACCCGGACCGGTGTGGGTGGGATTTATCCAAAACAGCGCCTCCTTACTCATCGGATTAGGCCTCGACCGCAACACCGATAATCATCAGAACATGTTTTATCATGTCGACGGCTATTGGTATGCTTCTTCGATTGAGGGATCGTGGATGATGCGACCCGTTTTCGGCGATACCCTGGCCGGTCCAATCAGTGTACAGGAGTTGACGAAAAATAATAGCCTGCTCTTCGATAGCTATCCACAGCCGGCAAATGATTTGGTACGAATTGTTGTGAACGGACCAGTCGTTAGTGAAATGTTACGCTTCCGAATTCTTGATATCAGCGGTAAAACACTTTCGGAAGGAACCGTCACCGATTTCATCGATGTGAAAGCGCTGCCAGCCGGATGTTACTTCCTTCAGTTGACCGATGAGCGTCGTGCTCTTCAAGGTACACGAAAACTAATGATCCATCGTTGATCGAATGCCAATCGGCATCATCCTCTAATTTACCTGTAATGACGTTACCACCCGACCTGGATGCCATTGATCATGATGAACTTTACGAGCATCACCGGATAATTGTTGACAAAGGACAAGCTCCGTTGCGGGTCGACAAATTCCTGATGAATCGGCTGGAAGGCGTTTCCCGTAATCGTCTTCAACAGGCCTGTGATGCAGGATGTATTCTGATCAACGGCAAACCCACCAAATCGAGTTATAAAGTCCGTCCACTGGACCAGGTGCAGGTGGTGTTGCCGGAACCCGTTCGCGAATTCGAGCTCATCCCGGAGAATATTCCCATCAACATCGTATATGAAGATGCAGATGTGGTCGTTTTGAATAAGGAAGCCGGATTGGTCGTTCATCCCGGCGTAGGAAACTTCACCGGGACGCTGATGAATGCACTGGTGTTTCATTTTGATAATCTTCCTGCCAAGGCCGATGCCTTGCACCGGCCCGGACTGGTACACCGGATCGATAAAAACACGTCAGGGCTCATGGTCATTGCCAAGAGCGAACGTGCACTGACATTGCTAGCCAAGGAATTTTTCGAACGTACTATTGAACGGAAATACCTGGCCCTCGTTTGGGGTGACTTTAAAGAAGACAGTGGCACCATTACAGGAAATATCGGAAGAAGTCTTAAAGACCGCCGTGTAATGACGGTCTATGATGACCCTGAAATCGGTAAACATGCCGTCACGCATTTCAAGGTGGTGGAACGGTTTGGCTATGTCACACTGGTAGAATGCAAACTGGAAACCGGACGTACCCATCAGATCCGCGTACACATGCAACACATCGGACATCCTTTGTTCAACGATGAGATGTACGGAGGTAACAAAATTCTTAAAGGAACGACCTTTACCAAGTATCGGCAATTCGTAGACAACTGTTTTGCTTTATTGCCGCGTCAGGCGTTACATGCGGCAACATTAGGATTTATTCACCCGGCAAAAAACGAACGAAAGTTTTTCGAATGTCCATTGCCGGCTGACTTCAGCAGTGCGCTGGAAAAATGGCGCAATTACGCCAAACACATGAGCGCACCCGACCGGGAATAAACCTACACCGTTTCCGCGGAATAGTCCTTCACTACATTGTACAATGTATCGCGTTCAACCGGTGTCCTTCCACTCTGGCGTATTAATTCGACAAGTTGTTCGGTAGACAATGAAGGCGACTGCTCTTCTGCACCGGCCATGGAATAGATCTTTGTAGAATCATCAATCGTTCCGTCAAGATCATCGACACCGTAGGCTTGTAACAATTGTGCTGTCTGACGACCAATCATCGGCCAATAAGCCTTTACGTGGGGGAAATTATCGAGAAAGATACGGGCGATAGCGTAGCAACGCAGATCATCGGTGACATTCACTTCGGGAACGTCCGACATCTCGTTATTCTGATTCCGGAATTTCAGCGGAATGAATGTATTGAATCCGCCGGTTTGATCCTGCAATTGGCGCAAGCGCTCCATATGATCGATCCGATGGCGGTATGATTCAATGTGACCATAAAGCATAGTAGCATTAGAATGCATACCCATTCGATGTGCCGCTTCGTGGATGGATAACCATTCTGCAGAAGTACATTTATCTGCACATATCTTTTCACGAATAGCTTCGTCGAAAATTTCAGCGCCTCCCCCCGGAAGCGAATTCAAGCCGGCTGCATTCAGATATTTCAACCCATCTTCGTAAGACAGTTTCGCTTTACGGAACATGTAATCCAACTCGACAGCTGTAAAACCTTTGATGTGAAGATCAGGTCGATGTGCCTTGATCTTACGTAATAGTTCGGCAAAAAATTCCAGCGTCATTTTGGGGTGAACGCCGCCAACGATATGCACTTCCGTAACCGGCTGTCCATCGTAAGCACGCACCTTATCCAGCATTTGATCAATGGTAAGCTCCCAACCCTCTTCCCGGTCCTTCAACGTACGCGAATAAGAACAGAAATTGCAGGAAAAAACGCAGACGTTAGTAGGTTCTATATGGAAGTTACGGTTGAAAAAGGTCACGTTTCCGCTTTTACGCTCGCGGACATGATTGGCCAGGGCTCCCAACAGCGGAAGTTCGGCATGTTCGTATAAGTAGAGACCTTCGTCCGGTGAAATCCTGGAGTTATCCAGCACCTTGGTTGCAATCGAATTCAACGCAGGAGTCAGCGATAGCTTGTCCAAAAAGGAATTTACAGCTGTAATCATAATTAGTACAAAAATAGTCAATATTAAGGCAGGATTGCCGTTACTACTCTAGTGAAAACCGAAATGCCCCGATGTTTGTTCAGTAAAAGCGGTTTGATACAATAAACTAGTTAGACAACTTGCGTTTATTTACGGCGGCTATCCTTAATTTTGCAGCATGAGTACGTCAGGATCGATTCGGATATTACTGGTAGAGGACGAAGAACACCTGTTGGAGGCTATCAAGCTCAATCTGGAGCTGGAAGGATTCAAGGTCGTCACAGCGAGCACAGGACCAGAAGCAGTTCGACTGGCCCGGCAAGAAAGATTCAACCTGATTGTGCTGGATGTAATGCTCCCCGGGCTCGACGGCTTCGGCGTTTGTGAGTCTGTGCGCCTGCACAATGCTACGGTGCCTATTCTGTTTTTATCCGCCAAAAATACGGCTGAAGATAAAATTACCGGATTGAAACGGGGCGCAGACGACTATATGAGCAAGCCGTTCAACCTGGAGGAATTCCTGTTAAGAGTTCACGTTCTGGTAAAAAGAAGTATGAGTACCGAAGAAAAACGGGAACTGGAAGATATTTATCGATTCGGACCTAATATGGTGAATTTCAGGACATACGAGATCATTGATAAAGAAGGAAACAAGTCTTCCCTAACTAAAAAAGAGATTGCTTTGTTAAAGCTTTTGATAGAGCGGAAAAATGAAGTGGTTTCACGGGAACAAATACTGGAAACAGTGTGGGGCTATGACATTTATCCATCAACCCGAACCGTGGATAACTTCATTCTGGCCTTTCGTAAATACTTTGAAAAAGACCCGAAAAACCCAGATTTTTTTCACTCCATTCGTGGTGTAGGTTACAAATTCGTCCATCTCCATTAACCCACAATTAATCGAATTTCGCCAAAAATTCACGTTTACCTCCAATTTAAATGCTATTTTGCATTAATTAACCTAAATCAACACATGAAAAAAACATTACTCGCGATAAGCCTAGCGGCTATGTCGCTTTTTTCATTCAGTTCAACGGCTTCCACCGGCCGTAACTGCGGTACCATGGACCATCTGAACCAGCAGTTGCAAGCTGATCCCGGATTGAGCCAGCGCATGCAGGACGTCGAAAATCAGACCGCTGCGTATGTTGCTCAGCAAATGTCTAAAAACGGCAACCGTACCGCAGCGGTCGTTACTATTCCCGTTGTATTCCACGTGGTATACAACACTACAGCACAAAACATTTCTGATGCATTGTGTATTGCTCAGTTGAATCAGCTTAACCTGGATTTCGCCAAGTTGAACTCTGATGCAGGAAGTACTCCTGCTCTCTTTTCTGGAGTAGCAGCCAACACAAACATTCAGTTTTGCATGGCACAGCGCGATCCAAGCGGTAATGCAACTACGGGTATCGAGCGTCGTCAAACTACGGTGTCTTCATTCAGCACCAACAATGCTATGAAATACTTCGCCAACGGCGGATTGAATGCCTGGCCCTCCAATTCCTACCTGAACATTTGGGTATGCAACATGGGTGGCGGTATTCTTGGCTACGCCCAATTCCCGGGCGGTGCGTCGGCTACCGATGGAGTTGTTCTGCTTTACAATTCAGTCGGCAGTATGCAATTGCCGGCATCAGGTTCTCCCTATAATCTGGGAAGAACAGCGACCCACGAAGTTGGCCACTGGTTGAACCTTCGCCACATTTGGGGCGATTCTAACTGTGGCGATGACCAGGTGAGCGATACACCCACACATAATACTTCTAACAGCGGCTGTCCTACTTACCCACATTACAGCACGTGCAGTGGTAGTCCGGTCGAAATGACCATGAACTACATGGATTATACGTATGATGCGTGTATGTATATGTTCTCCACCGGACAATCTACGCGTATGAATGCGTTGTTTGCCACTGGCGGTTCTCGGGCAAGTTTGCTAAGCTCACTAGGATGCGTGGCTCCTTCCGGATGCGGAACACCGTCTAACCTATCTGCTACGAATGTGAGCGGCACCGGTGCAACCCTCAGCTGGAGCGCTGCAGCAAATGCTACCAGCTACAATGTTCAATACTGCGTATCCGGTACCACAAACTGCGTGAGCACCACTTCATCCGGTACTTCTATCAGTCTGACCGGCCTCACAGGCGGCACCTCTTATACCTATTCGATTCAGGCGGTCTGCTCCGGCGGAACGAGTACTTCAGTTACGGGTTCGTTTGCCACCTTGGCTACCTCTTGCGGCGATGCAACGAATCTTTCGGCAGGATCTGTAACCTCCAGCACAGCTGCGCTTTCCTGGACTGCCGTAAGCGGTGCACTTAGTTACAACATTCAATACAAAACCAGTACTGCTACCACCTGGACAACAGTTACTTCCACCACAGCTTCTCGTTCCTTGACCGGTCTTGCGCCAAGTACTACCTACAACTGGCAAGTACAGGCAGTTTGTAACGGCCTCTCTGGCATTTATGTAGCCGGTAGCGACTTCACTACCTTGGCTCCTTCATGCGGCAATGCTGCTAACCTTGCTACAGCTTCCATTACCTCTAGCGGAGCAACGTTGAACTGGACAGCGGTTTCAGGCGCAAGCAGTTATAACGTACAATACAAGACGAGCACTGCTACCACCTGGACGACCGTTACGTCAACGACTAATAGTCGTACACTAACTGGCTTGTCGGCTACTACGACTTACAACTGGCAGGTTCAATCGGTTTGTACCGGAGCTAGCGGAACATATGTTGCGGGTGCTAACTTTACCACTTCAGCAGCGGCGTGCACTGATGCTTACGAGTCAAACAATACACGCAGTGCCGCTAAAACGATTGCATTGAATACGGATGCTCGAGCTTTGATTTCGACGAGTAGTGACCGCGATTGGTTTAAATTTACAACGACGTCTCCAAACACTAACATTAGGATCACGCTGACCAATCTTCCATTTGATTATGATGTAAGACTGTATAACTCGAGCGGATCAACTCTTGCTACCTCTGCTAATGGTTCCACCGCCAGTGAGACTATCATCCGTAACACCACCGCTGCAGCTTCGTATTTCATTCAAGTTTATCCATACGGCACCACCAACTTTAGCGCTACGTTGTGCTACACCCTTCGTGTAGACGTTGGTAGCACCACTTTCCGTGTAACGGAAAATGGAGTTGTGGAAGAAAATATGGAAGAACTTAGCAAAGAATCCTTTGTGCTCTACCCTAACCCGACACAGAACGAAGTAAACGTACTTTTCAACGCTGCTTCAGCACGTACCTGTCAATTGAACATCTTCGACATGGTCGGCAAGCAAGTGTACACGCAGCAATTGAACCTGGAAGAAGGTCAAAACAAATACAATGTTAATGTTGCCGAATTGAGCAAAGGCATTTACTTCGTAGAGCTCCTCAACAATGAAGAGCGCCAGGTGAAGAAACTAATTATCGAACGGTAATCCGTTTTCAACCCATAAAAAAAGGCGGTCAATCGACCGCCTTTTTTTATGATTTTCGTTGCGCCTATTTCTGACTTTTCGGCAATATGAAATCGATAGAAAGGATATACTGCATATCCGCCGGCTTACCGGAAATGGTGCCGGGCACCCAATTCGGCATCGCCTTCACCAAACGAATAGCTTCTTCGTCGAGGGCCGGATGTAAGGAATTCAATACACGAACATCACTCAATTGGCCCTCACGTCCTACTTTGAATCCTACATAAGATGTTCCCTGCACCTTTGCATTATGTGCATCCTTGGGAAAAATCAGGTTGAAGTCCAGGTATTTCTGCAAACTGTCTGGTCCTCCGGGAAACTCGGGTTGCGTTTGCGAAACGCTGACACCATACCCTCTTTGCGGCTTAGTTTCCGTCTGCGCAGTTACGGAACCGGAAATCAATAGTCCGGAAAGACAAAACAGCGCCGGATATAAAAATGATTTCTTCATACGTTTTGGATAATAGAAATAATAACGTTTATAATCAACCCTGGTATCCCATGGTACCTGGCTTGATCTCTTTCGCAAGATTTGCAGAAAGGTTACGCTTGTCGTTATCAATGATGATCTGATGAAGGCGTTCCACTACGTGCAAGGTAGCAGGACAGTAAGCAATATTCTGTTTGTGCGTCCCGCTGATATAAAGTTTAAATTCTTTATTCTGTGTATGCGGAAACCCGCGGCAATCCATCGGGCGAACCGGATAGATAC
>CAINVI010000383.1 GCA_903854075.1 Candidatus Pollutiaquabacter sp.
GGTGGAATCGTCTAAGGCGAACCACATATCAGCATCAATAGGAAGAAAAGTAGCGCGAATGGCTTGCCAAGGCACTTTTAAAAACAATTTACTCAGTGTGACACTATCATTGAAATAGAGCAACGTATCCCCTGACCCGTAAAAGAAAATATAAACCAGGCAAAGTGCAATTCCTCCGAAAAGCTTTGCTGCGAGGCCGGGAATAAAATACTTGTAATACGGCTCCTGCTCGATATGCCGGGCCACAATTTTCCGCGCTATAAAAAAGAAAATAATAAGAAATATCGGCGTAACGATAAGGTCCAGGAAATTCAGTGGAATGTGCATATCGGTGACCGTTTATTCGTGGTGGTAGGATTCGTTTTTCAAGATGGTCATCGCTCTGTACAACTGCTCCGCCATAACAAGCCGTATCATCTGATGCGTAAAGGTAAATCGGGATGCAGAAAGCACAAGATCCGCCCGACTTTTCACACTCTCACTAACACCAAAGGCGCCTCCTGAAATTAAAACCATATTGGTAACTCCGGCCGACATACGCTTATTCAGTAATTCCGCCAGTTGCTCGGAAGTAAATTCTTTTCCGTGGTCATCCAGTAAAACGACCCAGTCTTTGGCGGCGACTTTATCCAAAATCAGCTTTCCCTCCTTTTCGATCGCCACATTTTTGGGAACTGCTCCCGCCGGCTGAATCTCACGAACGGAACACGGCAGATAATGTTTTAACCTGCCGAAATACTCTTCAAATCCCTCCTTTAACCATTTCTGGGTGGTCTTACCAACTACCACTAATTCTACTTTCATGATTTCCAAAGATACTTCAGTTTTCACAACAATCCGTGTATAATAAGCCTCTCCAACCAGCCATTTTTGCCTTTTTTAGCGTACTTTGTTTGAAATTTCTTATGGCCAATGGCCTGATTTTTGCAACTCACTCGCCTAGAATCATGAAACGGATTTTATTTTTATTCATCGCCCCGCTGCTGTTTTCGGCTTTCATCGGGGATGCCTTTGATAGTATATCCAGTGCATTCAGAGCCGGTGATGCCCGTCAACTTGCAGCCTATTTCGGGCCTACAATTGATCTGACGCTAATGGAACGCGAAGAGGTTTACAGCAAAGGACAGGCCGAAATCATGCTGAAAGATTTTTTCACTAAAAATCCACCAAAGGCATTCCAGCTCGTTCATAAGGGCAGCTCTCAGGAAGGCACACAATACGGAATCGGACAGTTAACGTCCAACAACGGTAAGGAATTCCGAATTACCTTTAATACCCGAAATACCAATGGTAAGATAATTCTCAACGAATTACGTATCGAATTGGATTAATTGAACAACATCCGAATATTATCTATGCCCATACCCGTTTCCCCTTCAGGAATGCCGCTCCGGGAATTATTGCAACAAGCATTGCTGGAAGATGTTGGTGACGGTGATCACACTTCTCTTTCCACAGTCCACCCTGACCACCAAAGTGTCGGGCATGTGCGGGCTAAACAAGACGGCGTGATCGCAGGCGTTGAGGTAGCACTCCTGGTTTCCGAATTGGTTGACACCAATATTATTGCAGATGTCCGCGTACAAGACGGAACCTATGTCACTTCAGGCACTGATATACTTTTCCTCCAAGGACACACGCAATCACTGCTCAAAGCAGAACGGCTGCTTTTGAATTGCATGCAACGGATGAGTGGGATCGCCACCATGACCCGGCAATTTACAGCAGCTGTCAAAGGCACAAATTGCCGGATTTTAGATACACGAAAAACGACACCGAATTTCCGGCTCTTGGAAAAATGGGCGGTTCGAATCGGCGGCGGCACCAATCATCGGTATGGTCTCTTTGATATGATTCTTATCAAAGACAATCATGTTGATGCCGCGGGAGGAATTATACAGGCCATTCATAATGCGAATGCGTATCTTATTAAGACCGGCAAACAACTGCCTATCGAAATCGAAACAAGAAATATGGAGGAAGTCCGTGACGCACTTTCCACCCGCGCTGTTCAACGGATTATGCTCGATAATTTTTCGCCGGAAGATTTAGCGGCTGCTGTTCAGCTGATCAATAATCAAACAGAAACCGAAGCCTCCGGAGGCATCAATTTATCGACGGCACAAAGCTATGCAGCTACCGGCGTTGATTTCCTATCTGTAGGCGCATTGACTCATTCATATGTCAGCATGGACATTAGTATGAAAATAAAGACAGTATGAATAAGAAGCAGCTCGACAAGCTGATAAAAAAGATACTCCGTAAAATTGTCTATTCAGGGCCGGTAAAGACAGGTATAGATTACACTAAACGTGTTGCCTTACCAGGCTTTGACAATATTCCTATTTACGATGTAGCTGATTTCTTTTTCACTGGTATACAGCGGGGATCCATCGTCATGCGCGCCCAGTCCTTGGCATTCAGTTTTTTTCTGGCCATTTTTCCCGCTATCATATTTTTGTTCTCCCTCATCGCGTACGTTCCAATAGAAGGAATACAAGATGATGTCATGCTGCTGGTTCAGCAATTGTTACCCAAAGAAGCGTTTAAATGGGCGAAGCAAACCATAGAGGACATCATCAATATTCAGCGCGGCGGACTTCTCTCCTTCGGCTTCTTGCTTGCCCTTTATTTTACTACCAACGGGTTCATGACCATGATGCGAGGGTTCAACAGCTCCTATCATATTGCAGAAAATAGATCGCCCTGGAAACAACGTAAAGCGGCTGTTGTACTCACCCTGCTGCTCACCTCGCTGACCGTCATTGCTACAACGATTATAATCTTTTCTGAACGGTCTATTCATTTCCTGGCTGCAAAACATATCCTGAAATCTAAAACGCAAATTGGAATGCTACTAGTGGGTAAATGGATTGTGGTATTAGCCTTATTTTTCTTCGCCATTTCGTTTCTTTATTATTACGCTCCGGCGGTAAAAAAACGGTGGAGATTCATTTCTCCCGGATCTACCTTCGCCACCTTACTGTCGATTCTGTTTTCAACGGGTTTCGCCTACTTCGTCAATAATTTCGGCAGTTACAATAAAGTATACGGATCTATTGGAACCATCATCGTCATCATGCTTTGGATGTACTTTAATTCCATGAGCCTTATACTTGGCTTTGAACTCAATGCCTCCATTGATATAGCAAAACGCCAGGTTAAAAAGGTATTCTGATTTTACCGTTACCTTTTCAGAAAAGGAAGGAATTTAATTACATAGTGCTCCAGTTCAGGAACTATCTTCAGAAAAAATACGCCAGCTCCGAATAACAAGGTGATCACTACGGAATTGACAGCGATACTAGCGAATGGATTATGAATTACCGGCAGGTTCCAGCCTATCGAAAAGCTGATTACCAATACCAGCAGAACTTTTAAATTTCTCCGGTCGAAGGGTTGTAATCGATAGAACAACCAAACCGATACCAGCAACATCGAATTATAAATTATAGAGGCCAATGATGTGGCCATTGCTGCTCCTTCCAATCCATACCTCGGTATCATAATCATCTGCAATCCAAGAACCAGAACTGCCAATACAATCAGAAAAAAAGCGCCATAACGGTATTTTTCAGAATTAAACAGAATCGGTGCATTCAAACCGGTAGCCATATTGAACAATGTTCCTATACTGATGATCAGCACTACCCATCTTCCTGAAGAATAACCCTCCGGTAAAAATGTGAAAAGTGCATCCACATTGAGATTTATGACCAAAAAAAGCCAGGACCCCATCAGGAAAAGGTACAAAGATGACTGATGGTAAATAGATGCAA
>CAINVI010000384.1 GCA_903854075.1 Candidatus Pollutiaquabacter sp.
CAGTTTCTTATAGCTTTTTTCCTTTACAGCTTCGTTCTTATTGGCCAGCTGTCCGCAGGCAGCATCAATATCTTTACCGCGACTACGACGCACATTGACGATTATTCCTTTTCGTTCCAGATAATTCACAAAAGCTGCGAGTTTGTCTTCCTTCGCATTCACAAATTCTCCGCCGTCAATCGGATTGTATTCGATGATGTTCACCTTGGCTTTCACCTTTCGACAAAAGGCTTCCAGCTCGTGTGCATCTTCCAGGGTGTCGTTGAATCCGTTGAACACGATATATTCGAACGTTACACGCGTCCCCGTCTTTTCGTAAAAATAATGTAAAGCTTCTGCCAAGGCGTCCAGCGTATTGCTTTCGTTGATCGGCATGATGCGATTACGTTTCTCGTCGTTTGCTGCGTGCAGCGAGAGTGCCAGATTGAATTTCACTGCATCGTCACCCAGTTTTCGGATCATCTTCGCGATGCCTGCGGTGCTGACGGTAATCCGTTGCGGTGACATGCCCAATCCATCCGGTGCAGTGATCCGTTCGATGCTTTTCAGCACGTTGGCGTAATTCAGCAGCGGCTCACCCATACCCATATACACAATGTTGCTGAGTGGGATACCATACTTTGTTTCCGACTGTTCGCGTATTAATGCTACCTGGTCGTAGATCTCGTCGGCTTCCAGATTCCGTAATCGCTCAAGTTTTCCGGTCGCACAGAATTTGCAGGTAAGGCTACAGCCCACCTGGGAGGAAACACAAGCTGTCATGCGACTTTCCGTAGGAATCAAGACACCTTCAACAATGTTTCCATCGTGTAGCCGGAAAGCGTTTTTAATGGTTCGGTCACGACTCACCTGAAAGTTGTCTATGGCTACCGCGGGAAGGGAAAATTTTTCAGTAAGCAGCTGCCGTGTTTCGAGCGGCAGGTTGGTCATTGCATCGAACGAACGAGCGCTTTTTTTCCACAGCCATTCCCAAACCTGCTTGGCGCGAAACGCAGGCGCACCGGCCGCCGTGAACCAGTCTTTGAGCTGGTCCTGCGTTAATGTCCGGATATTAGGAAGTTGGGCTATTGGCTCCATGCAGGTGACAAAGATACAAAGACAAAGTGGTAAGATGCAGAAATGGTATCTTTACAGCAGCATGAAGCGTTTTTTATCGGCAAATGTACTTTATCCGGTTTCTTCACCGGTTATTCCTGACGGAATACTGGTGCTGGATGGTAATGGCATGGTGTTGGACGTGATTGATCCGCGCATCAATCTAGAATCCGCCACTGCTTTGAAGAGCGCAGGTGTTGTCGAGTATTTTGACGGAATATTGGTCCCCGGCTTCATTAACGCACATTGTCATTTGGAATTATCACACTTGCGTGGAAAGATCTCCGAAGGAACCGGATTGCCCGGTTTTTTGAAAGCCGTATCACAGCTTCGGTCCGATGAAGATGAAATTATAATTGAAGCGATGAAAGCAGCGGATCAGGAGATGTCGATGCAAGGAATTGTAGGAGTTGGCGATATTTCCAATCGTGCTGTTTCCTTGTCGGTAAAACAAAAAAGCGCCATCAAGTACCATACGTTCGTCGAAGTGTTTGACCTGCACCCGGATTACGCTGTCGAGCGATTTGAGGAAGCGGTGCGGATCCAGGCTGCATTTCGTGATAATGGTCTTTCCGCCAGTGTGGTTCCGCATGCGCCGTATACCGTTTCGGAAAGGTTGTTGCAGCTGATCGGTCTTCACGCTGAAGTTGCCGGTGATGTATGGTCAATGCATCATTACGAAACAGCTTCGGAACACGACATGTTTGTCAGTGGTACGGGTGAACTGGTATCTTTTCTCAAAGGCACTGGTCGTTACGACGAGTGGATGGCGAAGGGTGTATCTTCATTGAATTACACCTTACCATACTTGCCGGCAAATAGTCCGCTACTGCTCGTTCACAATACCTATGCCGGAGAGGCGGATTTTAATCATGCACAAGCTTTAAGTAATAAAGTATGGTGGTGCTTGTGTCCTGCAGCGAACCTCTATATTGAAAAACGATTGCCTGCAGTAATGGAGATGGTTGCGAGAAACTTAAAAATAGTTTTAGGAACGGACAGTCTTTCATCCAATATCCATCTGTCTATCCTGGAAGAAATGAAGTTGTTGACAGGCTATTTTCCTTCGCTTTCTTTTGAGGAAATACTGGCATCCGCCACCCTTCAGCCCACACATTTTTTCGGTTGGGACAACATGTTGGGCAGCTTTACTGTCGGTAAAAAGCCGGGCGTGAATTTACTTTTTGAGGAACCTTTCCCGCAATGGCATGAAAGTGTGTATCGACTTACACCGACCACGCAGGTGCGTAAGATTGTTTAAAGCTTGTCGCAATATTCATCGTGTTTACCATTTTGATTTTTAATTTAGAGGCATTATTGTTAAATAGCTTACCTGTTTACTATTAATAATTCAGAATGCCGAATAAGTTATCGAGGAAGGTGGTCAAGTTGGTGCTACTTCCTCTGCTCGTAATCAACGCATTGGTCTGGTATTTTTTTCTTACAGAAAAGCAGTCCGCAGAATCTCCTAAAAAAGAACAATTAGCGTGTGAGGTGAAAGGATTTCGAAGATCCGGTTATAAGTTCACCAAGCCATTGCTTATGTTGGACAGAACCTGTGATGATCCTTCCTTGGATCCGTTACGTGATAAAATCGTTTCCTTGCTGGGTAGTTTGAAACAACAAGGATATATGGATCGCGTTTCGGTCTATTTCCGTTTACTCGACACGGGTCGTAATTTTTCGTTAAACGACGAGCAGTACAGTCCCGGAAGTATGATGAAGGTGATGACCTTGATCACTTATTTGAAAGATGCTGAAGTGGATCGAGGAATCTTATCAAGAGTTATCCCGTTTGATCATCGGTTTTCCGATATGCCAACTCAGGAGATCACTTCCGGAAAAGGAATTGTCTTTGGTAAATCATATACAGTTGATGACTTATTGAAGAAGATGATTATCGAGTCCGATAATGATGCCACCGCGTTACTTAATGAGCGTATAGACATGAAGGTCTATAGTCAGGTGTTGTCAGCGTTGGCATTGTCGATTCCTGATCCCCACCAGAACGATTATCCGCTTACCGCCGAAGAGATGAGTCGGTTTTTCCGGTTGTTATACAACTCCACTTTTTTGTCGCCGGAAATGTCTGACAAAGCGCTGGAATTGCTGACGCAAAGTAATTTCAACAACGGTTTATGCCGCGATATCGGATCACAGGTAATGGTAGCCCACAAGTTCGGGGAAAAAAATCAGCCGCCTGCTTTTCAGCTCCACGAGGCCGGCATTTTCTTCACCGGCAATATGGATTATGTACTGGTAGTCATGACGGAAGTAAAAGACCAGCAGCGACTGGCAGAGGTGCTGGCACGTGTCAGTAAGCTGATTTTGGACGATATGGTCGGCAATTATGGCCTTATCCTGTCCGATAATCCGGCACTCACCGAGCAAAAGCAGCCTTCCAATGTGTTGGTAAGGCCCTCTTTTTTGTGATTTTTGCATGAATTTGGTAAAACTTCATGGAATTTTTCGCCGGAAGCAACGTTTTTTAACGAAATTAGTATACCTGTAGGTGAAAGAAATAGGTTGATTTTATCCGCATTTTCAGCGAGGATCAACTATTTTAACCGAAAGCTCTAAGAAATGTCCGGCATAGCCATCATACGATCTGTCGTGCGCAACTACCTGAAAGGAATTAGTTTCCTGATGGTGGTATTGGGCTTTTCGTTGCAGGCCTCAGCCGCTGATACATCCAATGTATTGCCCACCGCGCTTTCGAACGCCGTCATTGACCGGCACAATCTTATTCCGTACCAGGAACATGAGGTGAAAGCCGGATTATTATACGATGCCGTCAATAAGAAAATTGTCTGGCAGAAGAATATGGACATGCAGCTGCCGATTGCGTCCCTCACCAAAATGATGGTCGCGCTATTAGCAGTGGAGGATATCCGTGCCGGAAAATTCTTTTGGGCTGAAAATGTTTGCTGGGTTCGTCAGACAGCAATAGGCCGTCGTTCCAAGCGTCGCATCATTCGCACAGCCGTGAATTATTCGCTTCAGGATGTGGTCAAAGCAACGATGATTGCTTCCAACAACGAATGTGCAGAGCAGTTGGCGCGATTCATTGGTTGTGGCGATCTTGCTTCCACCATTCAGCGTATGAATGATCGTGCCCGGGAATTGGGTATGAATAATACGTATTACGGCAACCCTTCCGGTTTACCGGCAGCTTCGGCATCCCTGGATAATTCTTCTACACCTTTGGATCAGCTGATACTTGGGTTGGAGCTACTGAAATACGATGAATTGTTGGAAATCTCCGGCATGGGATATGCAGAAGTGAACAACGGCAAATCGACCAGTGTACTCCGCAATCATAATGGGTTAACCATTCAGCACACCGGCGAAGTAGATGGCTTAAAAACAGGTTATACGCGCCGCGCAGGATTCTGCTTGGTAGGTACGACTTCGAAGTGCGATCATCGTCTTGTCAGTGTAGTGCTGGGTTGCCGAGGACCACAGATTCGTAATGATGTCGTGCGTACGATGTTCAATGCTTATTATACGTCTATCGGATTGGATCCGATTGGCAATTATTGTGGCGCTCCCGGCTATCGTATTACTCCCGGCGAAGAGGACTCCAGTTTTACCATGGCCGGCGAATGGGTGACTATTCGTGAAAAAGTCCGCAAGACGCACACGGTGCGGAGCGGTGAAAATCTTTCCCGACTGGCCGAACGGTATGGATGCAGCATGAGTCAGCTGCGCACTTGGAACAAAGGAAAGATACCATCGTCCGGACAAATCATGGCCGGACAGAAGTTAGCGTTCTATACTACAGCTTCCAGAAAGGTCTGGATTGCACGACCGGCCAATGGAACGGAGGAGGAAGAGGATAAACCGTTATTGGTAAACAGTACGGTGGATGAACAAGGAAATGTCATTGCTGCTAAGCCGGTGGAAACATCGGTGAAGCCCAAGCCGTTAATAGTACCGCAACAAAATTATTTATACCACATTGTGGCGCCCGGCGATACACTTTACTCTATTGCCCGCAAATACGGCGACACTTCGGTGGATCAGCTTAAGGACCTTAATAATATCCGCGACACACGTTCCCTCCAGCCGGGTATGAAGATTAAGGTGAAAGTGGAAGGTTGATCTTTTCTCCGCAACTTTTTTACTAGTTTTACAGGAAGAATATTTTTCCATGAAGAAGCTCTTCTTTCTCTTACTCGTCTGCTTGTTTACGCATCTTGCAGGTGCACAGAAAAACGTATCCGCTCCAACGGTATCGTTGCCCATTGATTCTGTGACCCGTTTGATTACCTACGAAGGTGTTATCGAGGTAAAGGGTGTTGCGGCCGATGATTTGTATCGTCGCATGCAACAGTGGTTTGGTTCGTTTTATAAGAACCCGGGAGAAGTCGTTCGGGAGAATGATTCTGTCAAGTATAAAATGATGGGTAAACCGCGCTTCCGGATTTCCAATCCTCCGGACAAATCCGGATTGAAGACCGACGCAGGAATTGTTCAGTATTCAATTCAGGTAGCAGCCAAAGAGGGCAGGTTTCGTTACGAAATCACGGAGTATAACTGGAAACAGTTATCCTATTATCCGTGTGAACGTTGGATGGACACGAAGTCCCAGTCGTGGGTTCCTGCGTATAATGCCTATATGGAACAATTGGATAAGTACACCAAGGACTTGATTAACAATCTTCATCAGGAACTTTCACACGCAAAGCCGGTGAAAGATCGTGATGACTGGTAATCGTAAACGCGTCAATTTACCGCAGCGAAAATCATTCGCCAGACAAAGCAGCGGCAACGCGCAGGTCTTCCGGAAAAGTAATTTTAATGTTCCAGCGTTCTCCTTCCGTGAGGTGAACGTTAACGCCACTTTTTTCAAGTACGGTGGCATCATCCGTGAACGAGGGGTCGTCCGGTCCGCTAAAAGCAGCATCGATATACGCGGCGCTGAAGCATTGCGGAGTTTGTACAAGTAGAAAGCGGGAGCGATCCTCGGCGTTAGAATGTTCCCCCGACCGACTGCGTACCGATTCAGGAACGGTGATAACCGGAATGGCACTTCCGAATCGCTGTGCGTCTGAAATACAGCGATGGATCAGTGCTGTTGATACCAGCGGACGCACACCGTCGTGTACAGCGACAATTTCAGTATCGCGGGAAACTTGGCGAAGTCCGTTTTGTACCGACAGGTAGCGCGTTGCACCGCCGGCAACTACGTGATGCGAGAGGGTGAAATTAAATTCGCTGACAAACGTCTTCCATGTTTCAATTTGATCGGCCGGCAATACTACAATTCGTTCGCTGACAGTCTGAAATTTTTCCAACGTGTGCATCAGTATCGGACGGCCGTTTACTAATAGAAATTGTTTGGGAATTGCGGCGCCCATGCGGGTGCCGGAACCGCCGGCTACGATGACAGCTGTGCTCTTTATATTCATTGATTTTTATTCTTCGATAAGAAAGAGTAATGTTCTTTGTACTGTAATCGTAAGTAAGTGAATAGCACCTGTAGAAATGAACAAAGCAGTACTGCCAGCAAACTAATACCGATTGAAGGTAGCAATAACGAATCTCCCGAAGGCAGCGCCCGCTGTTGTTGTACTATCGTAGGCGAATTGGACTCTTTTAGCGCTTCCAGGATAAACTGTTGCTCGCGTACTGTACTGGAAAATTCGTCTACAGTGCGACTAAGTTGATGAACAGCCTGCGACAATTCGTTTTCTGACGACTTGACAGTGTTAGATTCAGTAGCAGGAAAACGATTAAGTATAGATTCGAGCGCGATCCTTCGCGCAGCGAAGATGTCTGACAACTTCGCGTACGTTTTTTCATATACATTAACCCGCTTACGTTGAATCACCAAGAGTTGTTTGCGATTCAATTCGTTCGCATACGTAGCAATTTCGTTGGCCATTTCATAGGCTACGTAGCGATAAGCGTCTCTCACGGTTATCGTTACGGAATTATACGGTGTTTTTTTTACGTCTATTTTTGAACGAAGCCTACGGATTACTTTTTCGTAACGAAATTCTGCAGTCGTATCGATACCGTAGTGTGTGTAAAGCTTGAATCGTCTTATTAAGTGGTCATACATCTCCGTGGAATTCACGACTTGTAACACTCGGTTGAATTGGTCCGTCGGCATCAGGTAATCCGGCAACGATTTTTCCGGACCGCGACCGTCGTATTTCAAGCCGTCAATCACTACAATAGTAGTTGAAGAAGTGTACGACAACACATAATAGCGGAAGAACCAAACCGAGGCAGTGAAAACAAGCAGCAGTACAAGCAAATGCCGCCATTTTTTTTCGGACAGCGCCATGAGCAACTCCCCTGTGGAAATAGAGCGATGGGAAGTCTCGTTCATGCGATGGCTAGTCAGGATTTTATAGGGTAATGTTAGCAAATTTAGCGGTAGAAATCCAGAAAATAATCAATACTATTGCTTTACCAGCAGCTCTCAGAAACGATGCCTTCTGTTCGTCAAAACACTTTCCCTCCACTGGTAGTAATGGCTGCAGTATTGCTGCTCGGCTTGCCATTGTTTCGACCTCTTGGTCTGGATGACGGTGGCGCATCGGCCCGCTGTTTTTTATTTTCGATGATTTTGGCAGTAGGTTGTTTGCTAGGGCTACGCGTTTCCGTAAAATCCTCCGGATTAATGGAGCGAACCTTACAAACACGATGGTTTTTGGGATGGACCTTAATGGTACTTTGGTCCGGCGTCACGGTATTCAATGCATCTATTGTTACCGAAGGAATAGCTGCCTGGCTACTGCAGGCGATGGCGTGGTCAATGGTTCCGTTGCTGGTTGTATTTATCCATGAAAATCCTGAAAAACTTCAAAGGTTACCTAGGATAGCGGCCATTTCCGGGTTGTTGCACTTGCTATTTTTTGCCATTTCCGTGGTAGAAACATCCGATGGGGTATCGTGGTTGACACTCATACTCTCGCCGGATTACCGCCACGGCGGATTAGCCGGGAATAAAAATTTCTTGTCAGAAGTCTTGTTGCTGAATACGTTGCTGATTTTACCGGGTCTTCGTGATCACCGATTCATTTGGCGATGGATCATTTTGGTAACCCTTTTCCTCACCGTGTTGGCATTGATAGTACTTAAAACACTGGCGGTATGGATAGCCATCGTCCTTGTTGGCTTTTTCCTTATTCAACAGCTTCTTCAGAGTAATAATTTTTCTGCCGCAAGAAGCCGATGGCTCGTTCGCTTCCTGTTCATCGTTATTGGACTGCTGGTTGTGGGTGCTTCTTTGTTCTCTGTGCCGCGTGGGAAGCAGATTGTACAACAACTGGAGCGGCCTGTTACTATTTCCAGCTGTGATTCGTTGAATAACAACAGTACCTACGAACGAAAATTGATGTGGCGTAACAGCTGGCGGTTAATTGAAGATCAACCAATGGTGGGCGTTGGACTTTCCGATTGGAAAATCGAACAGATGCGTTATGGGATTGGCGGGACGTCGTATTTGAATTCTGGCATGGCTCGATTTGAGCATCCGCACAATGAATACTTGTTGCTATGGACAGAACAAGGCATGGTCGGTCTGTTGCTCTTCATGGTATTTTTTGTACTAGTTGCATTTTCCGGTACGGCACCTAGCCCATCGAGTGAATTGTCGATGCATTTTTGCAGTAGACTTGCGTTAATCGGCGTGCTGGTAATTTCCTGCTTTGCATACCCGCTTCACGGCGAACTCACGCTATCGTTGGTGATGATACATCTGGCAATTTATTTAGCAACAAAGAATGAGCAGCAGCAGTCGCCTCGCTGGATGCCAGCAAAAGTATTTCTGTGGATGGCGTTAATGTTGTCAGTATTCTCGCTGTTTGTTTTTTCCAAGCGCTGGGTAGGTGAAACGCACCGTTCGCGTTCGATGTCTGCTCAACTGCAAAAAAAATACAGTATCTCCCGCAGGGAAGCATTGAAGTCGCGCAGCGATTGGTATATACTTGATCCTACGGGCACGCCGGTGAATTGGTACATCGCTGATGCCTTTTTCAGAGAGGGAAACATTGGAGCTAGTATTCCTTATTTTGAGAAGGCTTTAAAAGAGAATCCATATCATCTTCGCGTATTGAATGATTATGGAACAGCTTGTGAGCAACTGGGAAAAACAGGACAAGCGATTGAATTGTATACGACCGCGCTAGTGTATTGCCCGTTATTTCTAGAGGCCCAATTCAATCTGGCAGCCGCATATCACAATGCAGGAAAGTCGCATGAAGCGGTCGACGTACTTTATTCGCTGCAAAATCAGTCATCAATGACTCAAGGCAATCTTCGAAGATTCCGTCAATATGTTCCTGTAATCATGCGTGGATTTGCAGTCGGTGATAGCCTGAAAGTAGAACCGGGTGAAGAAAGAGCGAATTATCTCCGACAATTATTTGCAGACTCGGTATTATTGGCGGAGTTCAACAAGTCCACTTCTCCGGAGTCATTTCTCTTTAATATGAAGTCGCGTGGTAAGCTAACTAATCAATGACCGTGTACCTTTTCAATCATCAGGTGAACAGCGGTAGCATAGACGAGTGCGAAACAAAATGATTTAACGAGAATCTCAGCAACGCGTTTCCGGTCTTTTCGAATGTGATTATGATCTTTTACTTCTTCCAGATGACCCAATTGTTTAAAGTTGGAGAGATTGAAAAAGCCAAAAAGAATACAGAATCTGTATCGAATTTCGAAGAAGAGTACAATGGCGCTGAAGGACACAAAAAGCATCAGCGACCAGATTATAACTGAGTGTGCCCAAATGATGGAGCCGGCGGTCAGGAATAGCGTGGCGACAGAAAAAATGCGGAGAAAAAGTTTACGCACACGTAATTCGGGAGTGCCGATATTGCAGCTCCCGGGCTGGTAGTGGTTATGGGTCGAATACGGACTCATCATTGGGGTAAAAACAACCGTAAGTGGAGAATGTTCAATTTGCCGCGAATTTCGTCCAATTTCTATAGAAGTCAAGCGATTATGCGACAATTTAGCTGATTTTGGATAACTTTGACCCGCTTTGGCGTCCATGGGCGCTGTTGCGATTGGATGTTGTCCGAATCCGTAGTTGCGTCCCGCTAACTACATTTACGGCTAGTTAATCGTTCCGCATGCCTAGTTCTTGGGTGGCACAAAGCAGTAGGAGGAGTGTTGCGATTCAGTGGCTGTGAATTGCACGGATTCGCGATGCTACTCCATTGATGCCCCTGTAGTTTAATGGATAAAACTAGCGTTTCCTAAACGCTCGATGGCAGTTCGATTCTGCCCGGGGGTACAACCTATTGCTTTTTCCTACTCCCATACTTAGTTTCAATTCGAATTATTTCTACTTGAGGCAATGATTATATTCCGTTTGAATACGACTAGAAGATAATCAAGTCTTAATAAATAAGTTTCCTGGTAGTAGGTAGTCTTCCAAATTAAACTCAAAAATAATTGTACGGATTTAGTGCATATGAATTTGTTATCTTGTAAATTGAAGATCTAATCACGTACACGTGTGTTTATTTTAAGTTGTTTTAAAAAAATTATGATGTCATGATAAAAGGAATTTTATGCTGTTGTCTTCTTTTATGTTTTGTTGCTGCAAAATCGGAGAGCGGCACTAGCGATGGATTTCACCTCGTCGATCTTCGGGCCGGCGCTGGTATTGTCACTGCGCCTGCGGTGCTGGAAGGCATTGGAACAGCAGTTGCCGAATCGATTGTCGATCCTGATTTTCAATCGGTCGCTATCGATGGAGATATAGCCTATTCGGTGTCGGCGTTATTTCTTCCCGACAGTCGGTTCAGCTTTGGCATGGACGTAGTCTTCGATCGCACTACGTTGTTGTATGAATTCGCAACACCGGAATTAGATGAATCCTATGAGACCGAATACATCAGTCTGATGGCCCGAATGGATTTCAAGTACATAAAAAAAGGCCCGTTTAAGCTGTACTCTTCGATAGGAATAGGCCTATGCTCTCGAAGCGTAGATCAGACATTACCTTCTACGGAAATTTCAGACAAAAATTTCGGAGGCGCCCTGCAGCTAACTCCCGTCGGTATCAGAGTAGGTAATCGCCTCGCTTTTTGGGCCGAGCTGGGTTTCGGCTATCGTGGAGTTCTTGCCGGCGGATTGGCGCTGAAATTATAATAAAGACATTATTACAATCGAACTTCGGAAAAATGTACTAGACTGATCCAATAATCAACAATGACTCAATCAATTTCTCGTATTAGTGTATTGGTTCGTGATCACGATGAAGCAATTGCTTTTTTTGTGGACCAACTGGGCTTCGACCTGCTCGAGGATACACAGGTTACGCCCTCTAAACGCTGGGTCGTCATCGCACCGCCAGGTGCCAGCGGTTGTGCCGTCTTGTTATCAAAAGCATCCGGTGACGAACAGCTGCAGCGCGTGGGAAACCAGACTGGCGGAAAAGTGCTACTCGTGCTCCATACCGATTCCTTCGATGATGATTTGGAACGCTTACGTCGTCATAATATTAAAATTGTTCGCGGGCCCTCGCAAGAAGCGTGGGGCAGAGTAGTAGTCTACCAAGATCTCTACGGAAATTTGTGGGATTTGGTCGAACGTAAGGGAGAAGCATAAAGCTGCTAACCAAACGAATTAACAGACCGGTTAGTTGAGTTTTAACCGCTCCAGCTCCAATAACTTCACAATAGAAGTTGTAATGTTTGCAAAAACAGTCTTATTCGTTTTTAGAAAATAATCCGTTGCGCCCTGCCGGATTGTCTCCAAGGCTTTTTCAATATCATCCTGAGCGGAAACCATGATAATGCAGGCGTTAGGATTTTTCAATTTTATCGCTCGGAGAATTGAAAGACCGTTCAGCGAACTTTCTTTTCCGAAATCATAATCAAGTACGATAATTCGTTTGTCATCCTTCTGGTATTCAGAAAGAAATTGTTCTCCGTTCTTAAAAAGTTCTGCATTGAAATCACACGCGGAAATCAAATAGTCTTTCAGCATGATGCTAAACGACGGGTCATCATCGATAATTGCGATGTGTGATTCTCCGGAAAGTGCTTCCAGATCTTTTTGTTTTAGCTGTTCTTTGAAAATAGAAGACATAACAACGTAGAAATGTTCGATGCTAAATTAAACTAATCTTCACAAACAAGAAACCGGCAGATACATTTACACCAATCTGCTAAGAAATATTGGTTGATTCGCAATTTATTCGGACTGATTTATAAGGATGCTTACCTTAGCTGCATGTCCGAATGGATTGTCATATTGGGTTTTTTGGTAATAGCATTACTGTATGCTGCTGTAGGTCATGGCGGCGCCAGTGGTTATCTGGCGCTGATGGCACTGCTTGGTTTAGCACCGGCTGTTATCCGACCATCGGCGCTGGTATTGAATGTTATTGTTTCCTTGATTGCAGCTGTTTACTTTGTTCGTAGCGGTTATTTTCGACCCCGATTATTTATCCCATTGGCTATAGTCTCCATTCCAATGGCCTGGTTGGGAGCGCACCTTCAGGTTTCCGATCATTGGTACAGAATACTTCTCGCCGCTTGCCTACTGATAGCTGTTGTCCGTTTACTCGCTGAGATGCACGCCAATTCCGACCAGCCGGTCCGACCCGTTTCCATTCCGTTGTTGCTTATTGCAGGAGCGGGCATAGGAGTTTTGTCAGGAATGATTGGTATTGGCGGTGGCATATTACTCTCTCCATTTCTGTTATTAGTTCGCTGGACGGATATGCGCGAAACCGCCGCTTTATCAGCTCCTTTCATACTTGTGAATTCATTAGCAGCACTGGCGGCACTTTCGTCTCAGGATCCCGTTTTTCCTGATACGCTATTGTTTTGGATATTGGCTACCATTGCGGGTGGAACTGTAGGTGCTTATTTAGGTAGCCGAAGACTTCCTGTTGTCGCATTAAAATATATTCTGGCGGCTGTTTTATTGCTAGCTATCGGAAAACTTATCCTCGTATAAAAATGATTACAGTAGAAGCTGCGAAATCTATCTTGAAAAAACACGTGCGTTCTCTTGATGTTGTTCAACAGCCAATAGAAGTTGCCGTAGGCATGGTGCTGTCAAAAGATATTCGCGCTGCAGCTGACATGCCGCGTTTTGATCAGTCGGCGGTTGATGGCTATGCAATTGTACTCGATAAGTCATCGAAATTAGTGGCAAACCGTTTCAAGGTACTTCACGAAATCAAAGCCGGTGATGCTCCCTTGTTACGCACGCAGCGAAATGCAGCTTACCGGATTTTCACCGGAGCACCGGTTCCGAAAGGTACTTTTTGTATAGTCATGCAAGAGCAAGTCGCCTTGGATGGCGGTGATATTATACTAAGTTCGGATACCATTAAACATCTTCGGCATATTCGGCTACGTGGCGGAAATTTTCGGAAGGGCACTGTAGTTTTAAAAAAAGGTGTTGCGTTGACGCCAGCGGCAATCGGATTATTAGCCGCGTTGGGTGCAGTGACGGTTCCGGTGTATCGCCGGCCAGTAATTGGCTTGCTGGTTACCGGGAATGAACTTGTTCAGGCGGGCAACTTGTTGCGCACAGGACAGATTTATGAATCTAATTCGATGTCGTTACGTGCTGCACTTCAGTCCAGCGGTTTCTCGCTCTCCACAATTGTCAGAGCGCGTGATACGGCAAACGCTGTCGATCGTGCACTTGGTAAACTCCTTGCTGCGTGCGATGTGGTTTTGGTAACCGGAGGAATTTCAGTAGGTAAATATGATTTTGTCCACGCATCCCTTCAAAAGCAACGAGTTCGGGAGCTTTTTTATAAAGTAGCACAGAAGCCCGGGAAGCCACTTTTCGCAGGCACACGTAGAAAAAAGTTGATTTTTGCTTTGCCGGGAAATCCCGCCGCGGTGTTGGTTTGCTACCACGAGTATGTTCTCCCTTCGCTACGCCAAATGGTCGGAAAAACACCTTTCATTATCAAGCATTTGCCCATGGAGCACGACTTTCGCTGGAGCGGGGATCGCGCCCAGTTTTTCCGTGCTAACATGGGGGAAAATAGTGTGAACATTCTGGCCGCACAGGACTCCGACAACCTCCTGAGCTTTGCAGAAGCCAATGCTTTGGTGTATCTTTCTAAAGGAAATCATGACCTTTTGAAAGGCGATACAGTGGAAGTTCATCCGCTTTCGTCGGGGTCCTTCTGACTGTGATGGAGATCAAAGTAAAATTGTTCGGAATGCTCGCCGATGAATTGCAGCGGCAGGAAATGACGTTGAACGGCGTGTCCGATCTTCGCTCATTAGAACATGAATTGTCAGCACTTCATCCCGTTTTCCAACGTGTTCAATGCCGGATTTCCGTGAATCGAAAACTGGTCAACGATAACGTGGTGTTGCATACCGGCGATGAAGTCGCTGTGATGCCCCCTTTTTCCGGAGGATGAACCATGGCAACAAACGATTTTTTCCGCTACCAACGACAGCTCAAGCTTGACGGCTTCGATCAGCTGGCACAGCAAAAACTGCAACACGCTAGTGTCCTGGTCATTGGTGTCGGCGGTCTGGGTTGTCCTGCCGCTGTTTATCTGACGGCAGCGGGTGTCGGTACGATTGGTTTGCTCGATGGTGATCGTGTGGAGTTGACCAACCTTCATCGTCAAGTACTTTTTGATGAAGCGGATATTGGTTGTTCCAAAGCATTGGTTGCACAAACTAAGTTACAGCAAAAGAATTCGCAGCTTACTCTAGTCGCTTACGATGAATGGTTGACCACTGAAAACGCTGCTTCTGTGATCAGCAGCTATGATGTGGTGCTGGATTGTTCAGACAACCTGCCTACACGCTACCTGATCAGCGATGTTTGCAGGTTACTCGGTAAGCCCGTGGTTTACGGTGCTTTGCATCGTTATCAAGGACAACTTACGGTGTTCAATGTTCCGCTTGCAACGGGTAATCCGGTGACTTACCGTTGTCTTTTTCCGGAGTCAGTAGAGAATTCTGTCATTCCTTCTTGTATTGACGCAGGCGTTCTTGGCGTACTTCCCGGAACTATCGGCACGTTACAAGCTAACGAAGCCATAAAGCTCATCACCGGAGTGGGAGAAGTACTTGCCGGTAAACTTTGGGTAATTGATTTACGGACGCTCGAAACTGAAATGATATCGATATTCCATGACCCGCAATCAGCAGCTGCAGCTCCACCGGATTTCTTTCACCTGCGTACCAAACACTATGCGTTGCCGTGTCTTTCGGTGGCACCCGTCTCCGAGATGACTTGGGAGGAGTTAGGGGCGCGTAAATGGATTGTGGTGGATGTACGGGAAGAATACGAAGCCCAGCTCCCAACCATTGAATCTATTCCTGTTATGCGACTTCCTTTTGATGATCTGCGTAAGCAAAAAACGATGCTTCCACTGGATGCAGCACTACTGGTAGCCTGTCAGTCGGGATTACGCAGTAAAGTAGCGGCCAGAATTCTCAAGGAAGAATTAGGCTATGAAGAAGTTTTTAGTTTAAAAGGCGGATGGAACGCTGTACATAACTGTACAAAGTAGTGATGGATACGAACCAGGTTAAAGTACATCGTAAAAAGACAATGTTTGTCGATGGACCGGTAACCCCGGAGTTCATCGCAACCGCTATTGCGAAGCATTCGTCCAACACCGCAATCGGCGCTCATCAGATTTTTCTTGGGCAGATCCGTGCGGATGTCATTGACCAAAAAATGGTGATGGCTATTGAATTCACTGCTTACCGGGAAATGGCCGATGATGCGTATGCAATATTTCGTGAATCACTTTTTTCAAAATACTCGCTGACCTGTATGCATGTTTATCACAGTGTTGGCCGGGTTAATGCCGGAGAAGTAAATTTGTTTGTTTTTGTCTCTTCGGTTCACCGTAAGGATGCAACAGCGGCTTGCGCGGAACTGGTGGAGTGGATTAAGAAAGAAGCACCGGTGTGGGGAAAGGAAATCTTGTCGGACGACCAAGTACACTGGAAGGTAAATACATAATTCCGAAATGATTGATATTACCCATAAGTCAGATACATTACGTTACGCTAAAGCGCAAGCCGTAGTGTCGTTCAGTAAACCCGAAACGGCTACAGCTATTCGTGAAGGAAAAGTACCGAAAGGTAATGTCATGGAAATGGCCAAAACCGCTGCGTTGTTTGCGGTAAAACGTACCAGCGATGTGATTCCTGATTGTCACCCGCTTCCGATTGAATATACTGCCGTAGCGTTCGAACTAACGGAAACTGCGTTACGTATCGAAGTGGAGTTGAAAACGATTTATAAAACCGGTGTTGAAGTAGAAGCGATGCACGGTGCTAGTATCGCCGCGCTGACGGCCTATGATATGTTGAAGCCGATTGATCCCAAGATTGAAATCGGACAAATATGTTTATTGGAAAAGCGGGGCGGTAAATCGCAGTATAAAAAAGAGTTTTTGGCTGGACTTACAGCCGCGGTGATTGTTTGTTCGGATTCCATTTCAGCAGGCGCCAAAGAAGATCATGCCGGAAAAGCCATTGTTGAAAAGCTGGAGCAGCTTTCCGTTTCGATCCGGGAATACACAATTATTCCGGATGAAGCGCACGCCATTCAGGATAAGGTTCGCAAACTGACTGCGGAAAAACTGAACATGGTAATTTTCACCGGCGGAACAGGATTGTCGCGGCGCGACGTGACCCCCGAAGCCCTACGGCCATTATTGGAGCGTGAAATACCCGGTATCGAAGAAACCATACGTCATTACGGACAACAACGTATGCCGTATGCTATGTTGTCAAGAAGTGTTGCCGGAATGATTGGTGAATCGCTGGTACTCGCGCTGCCCGGCTCAACCAAAGGAGCTGCCGAAAGCATGGACGCAGTTTTTCCGCACGTATTGCATGTGTTCCGTGTCCTGGAAGCGTTGCGCCACGAAGAATCCTGATTACCTTTGATTATTGATTCCAACCAGGTTCCATTGATGCTGACTGATCGTTTCGGACGAGTTCATGATTACCTGCGCATCTCCTTGACGGATGTGTGCAATCTTCGTTGTACCTACTGTATGCCGGAGAATCCTGAATTTTCTCCGAAGGAAAAACTGATGCAGACGGCGGAAATCATTTCGCTGGCCCGCTTGTTTGTGTTATCCGGGGTGAAAAAAATCCGTTTAACCGGCGGTGAACCCCTGGTGCGAAAGGATGTGGATTCTATCTTGAACGGCCTCGCTGCATTGCGGGAATCCGGTTTGCAGGAACTTACCCTCACCACTAACGGAATATTTCTCCACGATCATATTGACGCACTCCAGCAAACAGGCGTTCGTTCAGTCAATGTAAGTCTTGACACCTTGCTTCCCGAGCGTTTCAACGCCATTGCGAAACGGGACCACTTTCACCGGGTCATTTCCAATATTCATTTGTTGTTGGAAAATCAATTCAATGTAAAAGTGAATGTAGTGGTCATGAAAGGGGTCAACGACGATGAGGTCATTGATTTCATTCAATGGACGCGCGATTATCCGCTGCATGTCCGTTTCATAGAGTTCATGCCTTTTTCAGGTAATAAGTGGCAAGATAAACGATTGATACGTTCAGCAGAATTGCTCGAACGCGTTAATAATTTCCTGGAAGTAGAAACGCTGGAAAATAAAAAACACGATACATCCCGTGCCTTTAAAGTAATTGGCTATACAGGCACCTTTGCTTTTATAAGTACGATGAGCGAGCCGTTTTGCGGCGATTGTAACCGACTACGTCTGACGGCCGATGGAAAAATGAAGAATTGTCTCTTTTCCAAAGGAGAGATTGATCTCCTTGGTGCGCTGCGTGCCGAGGTTGAACTTTCTCCACTGATTCGCCAGGCACTCGGTCAAAAAGAAGAAAAATGGGGCGGACAGCCGCTTTTCGGTACTACTGAAAACCGTTCCATGGTTACTATTGGCGGTTAATTCACTTGAATTTAGCAGTCGCTTACCCAAGAATTTCAATGTTGACCAAAATCATGAACCTTTTGACGTTGAATCCGTTATCTTTAGGTAAGCATTTCGGTCGCCATGAAGTCACTTCGCCTCCTTCTAGTACTCATTTTTTTATCGGTCTTAGCTAAGTCGTCCACGGCTCAACGCAAAGCGGAAATTGCTTTTTCCGGTGGCGTGGTGAATTACATCGGTGATCTGGCAAATGAAAAATTCTTCCCGTACAGTTCGGCGGCTACCGGTGCCGCGGTGACCTTGCGCAATTTTGCAGGCAGTCCGCGCAACCGATATAAGACCTTTGATATGCAAGTACGGTTGAGTTGGCACCGACTTCAATATGATGAAACCGATCCAATCGGCGACATGAAAGGCCTGGAGCTGCGCAACTACTTGCGTGGAATCAGTTTCCGAAACGACTTGTTTGGCGCAGAGACCGGATTCACTTACAATATCTTCCTTAACCGTAACCAACCATTGTGGAAACCTTCCTTTTCATTTTTCGTGATGGCCGGTATCGGCGTATTTTATGGTCAGCCGAAAGCTGATCTTTTCCGTGGTGATGCGACATTATCGAACCGTTACTTCTTCTGGAAAGACGGCTCCGTCCGTGATCGTGCAGAAAATCCGCAAGGTATCGGTAAGGAAGTTGAACGTGATGGTCGCTATGAAACGAACCTTCGCAACTGGAATACGGAAGGGCAGGGCTACGACAAAGAGATCCACCGTACTGCGCCGTATGATCTCTGGAATATCGGCATCCCGCTGGGCGCCGGTGTACGTTATGTCTTCAACAAGCAATGGACATTTTCAGCCGAGTTGAATTATTACTATTTCTTCACGGACTTCCTGGACGATGTCAGTGAACGTTATGCTACCTACGAGGAATTGCGTGCAGCGTTTCCGGATGACGAACAATTTGAAATGGCAAAATATATTTCCGATCCTACCGGACTAGGAACAGATGGTTATATCAGTGCTGCAACAAGTCGTCGCGGTAATCCTGAACTTAAAGATGCTTTTTCGTTTTTTTCGGTGGAAGCATCATATAAGTTTACCTGGAAAAAGAAATCGGTTTACGGACAATTCACATCTCGATGATGAAGGTCCGAAAATAAAAAAAGGCGTCGTGATGGAGCCTTTTTTTATGGAGGTAAGAAATGTTATTTCGCTTCCTGATTGATTTGTTCCAATAGCTTCAGCAAATCGTCAAGTTTTGGTGTCAGGATGATTTCAGTTCGACGGTTTTTTCTTCGTGCTTCAGCCGTATTTGCAGGATCAATCGGTGCATAGGGCCCTTTTCCGCTGGCGGTGATACGCATCGGATCAATCGTGGATCCTTTCAGCATGATTTTTACAATCGAAGTGGCGCGCAAGACACTCAACTCCCAATTGTCGCGGGCGCCGCTGGTCAGTGTTCCTGAAATCGGAACATTGTCAGTGTGGCCTTCTACCATGACGTTGATGTCGGTATTTTTTTCCAGTACGCGTGCCAGTTCACGCAATGCTTCTTCGCCTTTCTTTTCGATCACGGTAGACCCGGAAGCAAACAAGAGTTGTTCTTCCATGGATACGTAGACACGGCTGCCGCGCTGTTCAACGGTGAGTCCTTTGTTTTGAAAGCCGAGCAGTGCGTTGCTGACGGCATTCTTCAACGCGGAAACTGTAGAGTCGGAGCGACCCAGAATTGACTCCAGCTGTCGCACGCGCTCGTCACGTTCCTTCAGACTGTTTCGCAGCGAATCCAAACGGCCTTGCCGTTCGTTCATGGCCACGGAGTCTTTGCGCATGCGATCCTCTTTTTGCATCAGATCTTCCTGCAGCTTGTTCAATTGACCAATCAGCTTTCGCGTTTCTTCGGTATTACCCTGCAATAAACGTTCGTTGTTGGCGAGTAGTTTGTCGTACGATTCGGTTAACTCTTCGTACAGGCTGTTGAGTCGGCGATAAGCGTTTCCCTGTGTTGTAGTATCCCGGGAAAGTTCTTTAACACTTTTTTCCAGTCCTTCTATCGAGGTTTTCAAGTCCTGCTGCGCTTCCGTTAATCGGCGGTTATCATCTTCCAGCTGCGTGCGCTTTTCGTTGCAGGCCTTTTCACGGGCTTTCGAATCTTCCAGCTGTTTCGCCGGTACACACGCCTCAAAAACGGCGATTGACCAAAGAATTGCAAGAATAGGCCCGATTTTGATTGATTTCAGGGTCATGGTGTTGTATATTTAGTAGGAAGCCGTAAAGGTAATTCGCTCCGGGTGGCGACTGGCCCTCGGGGGCCTGCTAGTTTTGAACAATAACTTCAGCATTAACGCCCCATACAAAATCTCCACTATCCATGCATTCGTTGAACAGAAATTGGATCACCGAACATCACATCGATTTCGAGTACAAAAAGTATGTTTTGCTGGCCTATCTCCAGCACGTAAGTGAGAATTTTACGGAAAACCGATTGTATCCATATTTGTCGGATATGGTAGAGCATTACCGTAACCTGAAGGTATTGCAGGAAAATAAGCATCAACTTTACGATAGTTTTCCGGAGCGGTTGAAAGGAGCCGCTGCCGAGCAGTTCCGACTGATTTATCAAAAGATTGTCGAAGACGATTCACTCATGAGTGAAATTGAAAGCATTGTAGAATTTTCTATTCCTCAATTGGAACATCAGCTGCGGGAAGGAAAAAAAATCTACGACTTCATCGAAAGTCATACGCATGTATTTCCGGTCGGTCTCACACCGCTTCATAATGAAGCGGGTTATCTGCTACTACGTAACGGCGATGCTCCGGAGACAGTCGTTTTTGAGTACCGTGTCACTTTTTTCGAACATCCTCAAGAACGCTATCGCGGTGTTCACCTGGAATACGTGACGGCTTATCCGAATTCACTGGCGAATACGTACGAATCCATCAAATACGACCTGTTGCGTTTTAACCGTTCTCTGCCTAATCCGGCTGCGTATGCTATTGAAACGGAATGGAGTCTTCCCTTTCAAGCAACTTTTTTGCCACTAGCGAAGCGAACCATTATGAAGCGTATTTCAAACGCGGACTGACATCAGGCTGAACGCTTGGGAACTCCTTTGGCAAGGATATAGGCCAGCCCGAAGAATGTTTTAGCAATCTGGTAAGAGCACCAACAGTTCAATTTTCGTAGCGATGAAGTGCGTAAACGATAATTTTCGGATGTTACCGGTTTACATTCGTTGTTGATCACATCCATCAGCTCGCGACGTACGTCGGCGATAAAATGCTCGTTTTTCAGCTCAAGATTAAGTTCAATATTGCTGTAGGTGCTCAGGCTATTCAAGTCGAAGGATCCAATACTCATCCAATGTCCATCGCAAAGCATCAGTTTGCCGTGGACGTTGGACGGAGTATATTCATGAATATGCAATCCGTTACGGAGCATCCATTGGTACAGAAATTCACGGGCATAAACGGAAAGCATAACATCGGAGGCGGCCGCGAAGATGCAATGGATCTCCACGCCCCGGCTTATCGCTTTTTTTAGTAACCTTCGAGCACGAAGGCCGGGAAGAAAATAGGCGCCCACCAAAAGAATCTCCTTCTTGGAATGACGTATTGCTTGACGATAGGCGATAGCTATGTCGCTTTTGCGCCGCAGAAAATCATTTTGAGTGATGCCTACTGCGATAGCCTCCGATTCATTACCGCTATCGGGTAATGCCGGCAGACGTACGCTTTTCAGCG
>CAINVI010000385.1 GCA_903854075.1 Candidatus Pollutiaquabacter sp.
ATTCAAGAGATTCTTGACTACTCGAGGAACGCGCGTCTTGAATTACAGTTGACCGATTTTGACTTGAAAGAAATGATCCAAACCATTTTCGACGACCTCAAGTTCTCCTGTCAGGAAAACATGAAGTTCTCGGTCCATATAAATGGAAGTTCTGTCATACGATCGGACAAATACCGGGTAAATACATTGCTGAAAAATATCATTGGCAACTCTGTCAAATATCATCGCTTAGACCTTGATAATCCGTATGTTACTGTCAATATTGACCGCAGCGACGATCATATTACAATGGCGGTCATTGATAACGGACAGGGAATCGCAGAGAAAAACATAGAAAAAGTATTCGGAATGTTCTTCCGTGGAACCAGTAAAGTACCGGGAACTGGTCTTGGTCTTTATATTTGCAAGGAAATCCTGTCGAAACTTGGCGGGAAAATAGACGTAAAATCAAAGATTGAAGAAGGAACAACGATGACTATCTCGTTCCCGATCAAATAAAAAGATTATGAAGCGCTATCTGCTCATCGATGACGACGGTATTTTTAACTTCATTCATACCGAAGTCATTAAAACAGTAGATCCGACTGCCGATATCACCTCGTTCAGCTCCAGCCTTGATGGCCTCCAATACCTCACTGAAAAGCTGGATGCTGGCAGCGAACTACCGGACTACCTGTTTCTGGACATAAGAATGCCGGAAATGGATGGCTTCGAATTTCTAAGCAAGCTGGAACATTTCTCCCCGGAAAAAATGAGCGCGATGAAAATTTACATGTTAACTTCATCGCTGGACGACCGTGATCGTACGAAAGCCTTCAAGTCACCTCTCGTGAAAGGATTCAAAAGCAAGACGCTTACTATTACTATGCTGACTGACATCCTGGAGGAGAGCGGCACTGCTAATCAGTAGTTCTTGTTGTTAGCCACCCTGATAGGCACGAAAGTTTTTTTTCAGGACGATCATCAACGGAAAATGGATATCGAGTCACTTTTTAAGGATAATAAACTCATCGAGGAGCTGAAAAAATTCAGCACTCAAAAATTATTCACCCGCGACAGTACCATTTTTGAATCCGGTGAAGAAATCAGGGCCGTACCGATCGTACTTACAGGCGTGCTTCGTATTGTACGACAAGATGATGAAGGAAATGAAGTCTTCCTATATCACCTCTATCCTGGCGAAACTTGCGCCATGGCACTGAACTGCTGTCAGGCGGGTAATCAAAGTAAAGTCAAAGCAATTGCAGAAGATCAAACAGAACTTTTGTTGATTCCGGTTCGCCAGATTTCTGACTGGTTCCGGTTCGAGGAATGGAAGATATATGTAAACCAGACCTACGGTAAGCGGTTTAACGAATTGCTGGAGGTAATCGATCTTATCGCCTTCAGTAACATGGACAAACAACTGCTTCACTATTTACAGGAACGTTGCAAAGCCAACAATACGACGGCACTTTTCATCACACATCAACAAATTGCTGACGAAATGCATACGCAGCGTGAAGCCATCAGCCGTCTGTTAAGAACCATGGAGCAGAAAAACCTGGTAAAACTGGGCCGAAACACCATTGAATTACGGTAATTATTTTTGCTTATGTAACAATTGTACCTGACGGCGATGTCTATCAATAGTACTTTTGTATAAATCAAAAGAACTATGGAATCACCCATCTTTGTAGTAGACGTCCGTACACCAGCCGAATTCATGGGCGGACACGTAGCCGGAAGTATCAACATTCCGCTTAACGAATTACCACAGCGCATAACAGAAGTAAAAGGGAAAAGCAATCTAATTCTTTGCTGCGCATCCGGCGCCCGCAGTGAACAGGCGGCTCGTTACCTAAAGTCCAACGGCATCGACTGCGAAAACGGAGGTCCATGGGTACGTGTAAACGCAATGATCAACAATCAACACTGATAAAAATGATAACAACTATAAAAAAATTACTGGGCTTCGGCCCGAAGGTAGATCTCGGCGAATTAATCAAAAATGGCGCCGTAATTCTTGACGTTCGTACCAAAGGAGAATTTCAGTCTGGACACGTAAAAGGATCCGTCAATATCCCACTCCAAAATTTATCCGGTCATATCGGAAAATTGGACAAGAAAAAAACAATAATAACTTGTTGTGCATCCGGCATGCGAAGTGCTTCTGCAAAAGGACTATTAAAATCAAATGGATTTCAAGAGGTGCATAACGGCGGAAGCTGGACAAGCCTTCGGAAGTTTATTTAAAACATCAACATCATGAGCAAATTCAACGAACTGATAAACAGCGACAAGCCGGTGCTGGTGGATTTTTCAGCCGAATGGTGCGGCCCCTGCAAAATGATGGCGCCGATTCTTCAAGATGTAAAAAACGACATTGGCGATCAGGTGAACATCATTAAAGTAGATGTAGACCGGAATCCACAAGCAGCAGCATCGTACAATATTCAAGGAGTACCCACCCTGATACTTTTCCGACACGGAGAAATTATCTGGCGGCAATCCGGTGTGATACCTGCCGAACAGTTGAAGAAAATACTGAAATCCGCCTGATCATTTGCAGGTACATTAGTCCACTACGCAGATAACGTAGTATAACATCTTGTCCGTAAAGTCAGCGAAACCCTTAAAGATTAGTTTCCACCTAAAACGTATCGAAGCGCCAGTGCGAAATTGTAGGTAATGTCCTTTTCATCATCCTGGTTACCCCACAGCGCTATTTCCGGCCGCCAATCGACACCAACCTGAATTTTACGAATCAGTACAAAGGCTCCAATATCCACATTGACCCCGCCAATAGTATTTTCAGCAGCAGAACTATAGCCGATATTACCGCCAACACCCGCGTAAATAGCACCAAGTTTTTCACCCAATGTAATTAAGCGCTGATGACGCAGGTAGGTAAACTTCCAGATATCATTGCTGTTCCAACCCAAATCCATCTCCCATTTATTCAGCTTCTGTAAAGAAACCTCAGCACCACCATATTGATCCTTGCCAAAGCCGAGTAATCCGCGCACACCAATACCAGTCTGCGCAGTAACCGATTCTGCAGATAAAATCAAGAAACTAAACAATGCACATCCAATCAGTATTATTTTTTTCATGTTGATCCTTTTTAAATTAAGTGGACGCACAATGATACGCATTTGAACACAAGTATATGACACTGATTTTAAAAATAACTCCGGCCATCCTGTTGAATAATACGCTGGCATGATGACTGGTTAGACATCTACAAGTTGTCGTTTTTATAGTACCTTTAAATCAGACTTTGAACGTTGCGGCTATGCGCACATTTATTATACTTTTTCTTTGTACTTCTTCGTTGGCGGTAAAAAGTCAAACCGCACTCCCTAAAGTCAGCTCCGGATTTCTTCAACGTCACCAACTCGCCTACATTGATACGACTTCGGGTAAAGTCCTCGATGTATGGCTACCGGAATCGTATGATCCGAAAAATCGTTACGCTGTTCTTTATTTTCAAGATGGGCAAATGCTGTTTGACAGCTCAACCACCTGGAATAAACAAGAATGGAAAGCGGACGAAACAATATCCAAGATGATGGACGAAGGAGCTATTGCTCCTTGTATTGTTGTTGGCATCTGGAATGCCGGTAAAAATCGGCATGCGGAATACTTTCCGCAAAAAGCGTTTGAAATGCTGAACACATCTGTTCAGGACTCCATCTACCAGGCCAACCGACCTAACGGCAACTCCGTTTTCAACGACACCATCATTTTTTCGGATCACTATCTATCTTTTCTCGTATCCACCATCAAACCCTACATCGATAGCACTTATTCAACGTTTGCGGACCGTCAGCACACCTTCGTAGCCGGCTCCAGCATGGGCGGACTGATTTCCCTGTATGCACTTTGCGAATATCCTGACATTTTCGGTGGCGCCGCCTGTTTGTCAACACATTGGCCGGGTCTATTTTATACCGATAATAATCCGATTCCGGAAACCTTTTTGCGTTACTTAGAAAGCCACCTTCCGGACCCTGAATCACATAAATTATATTTCGATCGTGGAACAGCCACTTTAGACGAATGGTACGGCCCCTACCAAGAGCAGGCGGATCAGATTGTGCGTTCGAAAGGTTACACAGAATACAATTTCAAAACGCTCATTTTTGTCGGCGATGAGCACAGCGAAAAAGCCTGGTCTTCTCGCTTGGCAATTCCGATACAATTCCTGCTCGGGTCCCGTTAAAATAAACTATGGAAAAACACACTTTTGTTACCCCTGAGAAAGCGCTATCCATTGTTGAAAACGGACAACGGATTTTCATACACGGAAGCGCTGCTACTCCAACGGCACTTGTCCGGGCATTGTCAAGCAGAAATGGCCAACTGCAGGACGTAGAAATCGTATCAATCAGTGTGTTCGGTGATTTTCCACTCGCCTTACCCGAAATGCAAACGAGCTTCCGGATAAATTCGCTGTTCGTTTCCGAACCGGTACGGAAAGCCATCCACGAAGGGCGGGGTGATTATGTACCCGTTTTCCTGAGTGAGATTCCTGAACTTTTTCGCAATGGTTTACTGCCTATAGACATCGCATTGGTACAGGTATCGCCGCCCGATAAAAACGGGTTTTGTTCGCTCGGCGTTTCCGTTGATATCGCCCGCTCAGCGGTGAATACAGCAGCAACCGTTATTGCGCAAGTCAATCCGAACATGCCACGAACACTTGGTGACGGAATGATACATGTTTCACGTTTTGCAGCGATGACCTGGTGTGAAGATCAGCTGCACGAAGTAATGCCAGCTGCACCATCGTCTACTGCTTCAAAGATTGGTCACTACATCGCAGAACTGATCGATGACGGTTCCACTTTGCAAACCGGGATTGGAAGCATTCCGGATGCCGTTCTATCCGCATTGAAACAGCATAAAGATTTAGGAATTCATACCGAAATGTTTTCGGACGGCATCATTGATTTGATGAAATCCGGCGTAATCAATAACAGCCGAAAAAGAAGTCATCCGGGAAAGTCAGTAACCGGATTTTGTATAGGAACGAAAAAACTGTACGATTTCGTGAACGACAATCCTGCGCTCCTAGCTTGTCGCCTACTGTAGCTGACGGGCACGAAGTGTGCCCGGCCACGCTCCCCGCGATGGACACCTTCTTTCGTGGGCGACCTCACCTGCGATCAACCGGGACGCGTAGTGGACAAGGCGGAACGTGTTTTTTGCGGGATCGGCGCCCGCGTCCCGCGTCGATTGAGCCATACATGAAAATCCTACAGCGACCAGTTCTTTTAACGCTGTGCTCACCGCCGGCGCACGACGGTCGCGCAAGGCCCATATGACGCCGATCGTCGCCTCAAGGGGCGGCAATTCGCCCA
>CAINVI010000386.1 GCA_903854075.1 Candidatus Pollutiaquabacter sp.
TCCAAAGAATTAAACACTCACCGCGTACAGTTCACGTAACTTCTCCACCGTATAATCCACCTCTTCACGCGTAGTATACTTACTGAACGAGAACCGCACAGATGGCCTCGCATCGTTCCCATAGAGTGCTTTTAGAACATGTGAACCCGAGTTACTGCCGGACGAGCAAGCGCTTCCTCCGGAACAGGCAATACCGGCTATGTCCAGGTTGAACAACAGCATTTCGCCATGTTCACTGGCAGGAAAAGCCACATTCAGCACCGTATACAAACTGTCCCCCATACAATCACCGTTGAAGCGAATACCCGGAATGGATGCGTTCAGCTTTTCGGCCATGTACTGTTTTAATCCTTCCACATGCTTGTGGTGACCCTCCATTTCTTTACAGGAAATTTCCAAGGCCTTAGCCAACCCGATAATGCCGTAGACGTTTTCGGTTCCACCTCGCATATTACGCTCCTGAGCGCCGCCAAAAATGAAGGGGTGAATCTTCACATCATGACGGATATATAAAAAACCAACACCTTTGGGACCGTGAAACTTGTGCGCTGCACAAGTAACAAAATGAACAGGAATGGATTTCAGATCCAACGGAAAATGCCCCATGGTCTGCACGGTATCGCAATGAAAAAAGGCGCCATACTGTTGACAAAGCGCGGCCACTTTTTCGATAGGTAACAGATTGCCAATTTCATTATTGGCGTGCATGAGCGAGACCAATGTCTTATCGCCCGATTGCAACAATCGCTCGAGATCAGCCAAATCAACGTGCCCTTTTTCATCAAGCTTTACCCAGCTGACACGTACACGTCCCTCCTGCTCCAGTTTTTCAACCGTATGAGTAACTGCATGGTGTTCAATAACCGAAGAGATGATATGAATAACACCGAGATCACGCACTGAACAATACAAAGCCGTATTATTGGCTTCTGTCCCGCCGGAAGTAAAAAAAATCTCTGCCGGAGTTACGTTGAGCAATCCAGCCACTTGCTTTCTCGCCTTTTCAATACCCGCACGCACTTCACGTCCGAAAGCATGTATAGACGATGGATTACCATGATGCTGACGCATATAGGTCACCATGGTGTCGATCACTTCAGGATCCATTGGCGTGGTGGCCGCATTATCTAGATAAATCTTATGCATGAGGGTGTTATTTATAAATTCAACTGATCAACTCACGAATATCCTGAATGATCTTTTCAGCAAGGTTTCCGGCGGTGGTCAAGGATTGCGACTCGGCATAAATACGGATGATAGGTTCTGTATTGCTCTTTCGCAGGTGTACCCATTCCTTGTCAAACTCAATCTTTACACCGTCGATCGTATTGACCGGCTGATGCTTATACTTTTCCTGAACACCGGTTAAGACCGCATCCACATCGATTTCAGGAGTGAGTTCTATTTTATTCTTGGAGATGTAGTAGTTCGGATAGCTGGCACGCAGCATCGAGGCGCTCTTACCATAATGGGCTAGGTGCGACAAAAACAAAGCGATACCCACCAATGCATCACGACCGTAATGCAGCTCCGGATAAATGACACCTCCGTTTCCTTCGCCACCAATTACAGCTTGATGTTGTTTCATGGCCTGAACAACGTTAACCTCTCCGACTGCCGCAGCGAAATATGTGCCGCCGGATTTTTCAGTAACATCACGCAGTGCACGGGTTGAAGACAGATTAGAAACGGTATTACCAGGAGTGCGGCTGAGGATATAATCCGCCACTGCTACCAGGGTGTATTCTTCGCCAAACATCTCACCATCTTCGCACACCAAGGCCAGTCGATCCACATCTGGGTCAACGACAATGCCAACGTGTGCATTACGTTTACGCACTTCCTTGGAAATGTCACCCAGATGTTCGGGCAACGGCTCCGGATTGTGCGGAAAGTGACCGTTGGGTTCACAGTATAATTCAATGATTTCGGTGACGCCCAGGGCGCGAAGCAACTTAGGCACAATAATTCCTCCTACGGA
>CAINVI010000387.1 GCA_903854075.1 Candidatus Pollutiaquabacter sp.
ACGGTTAATGAAATAACTTCGAAAGCGATCATTTTGAATGCCTCTCCAGAAAATAGTAAAATGAGGGTTATTAGGGTCTTGTGACTGCCATCCGATAAGTCCGCCCAATAAATCAAAAGCACAACTGAAATCATTACTAGGATTAGGAAGCAGTCCGTATTCCAAATCCATCAGGCAATAGCGCCAACGATTATCAGTTGCATCCGAACGATAGATTTTAAGATTGTTGTAATTAAAACACCAATCGGCATTGTTCATCCAGATCTCACTGATTAGATAATCGTTGTAGTAGATCATGTCGAAATACTGATCTGCCAAATTCCAAAAGGCCGTGTCAGCAGGACTCAATTGAAGGAAGGCATTGTAGGCCGTATAGAAATTTTGAACATCTCCTTCCACTGCCCTCAGTACGAAATTATAATTAGCACTTGATGATAAAATTTCAACACTCCCCTCAGTAGCATTTTCTGCTAATTTGAACATTTCGGCATTGAATTTTTCACGCAACTCATACAGCCCCCAATAATTACCATTGACATAAACGGTAACCGGTCGCCATGCTGCATAATAATTGTTCGTGCCATCCCCCATCATTTTAGTTTGAGCAGCATCTTTGTAGGGCAAAATCAGATAATTGTTACTTCCATTGCGCAGCATAAAATCGCTGTATCGCGAACGGTTAGGACGGTAAGGAATAATATTCCCATTTATTGGTCCTTGTCCGAAAATAGCATCATCAAATTTTATTCGGAAAGGCCGCTGTGGTTGACCGCGAGATCCCCATCCTCCATCCATTATTATTCCTGCCCTACGATTAAACAGGTGATTATGATTCGTCGTAGAGTCAAAATAATCTATTGAAGAGGCTTTTAACAAATCCAGAGTCGGATTATCGAACATGCCGTTTGCACCAAAGAGATTATCAGGATCACTGACGACAGAAATAATAGGTGTAGTGTGATTTACATTGAACAAATAACTGGCTGTAGTAATCGTGCTGGGTAGTAATCCCATTGAAAATGCACGAGCACGAAAAATAGTAGACTGAGAAATGAGGATAGGAACACCGTTCCAATGCAAGGATGTCGTATCCGGATCGCTACCGTCAACAGTATAAAAAATATCCGCTCCGGAAGGATTAGGATCGGAAATGCTGACAGAAATCGGAGCAGTATAAACTCCGCTGTTCATGGATAAATCGGGCGCCAACGAATAATTGATAGCGGGTACGGACGTGTTGTTGGAAAAGCCGGGAGTTGGAGTACCAAAAAACTGAATGATGGCTGCGGTATCCGGAAAATAGCCGGAACTAACATTGTAACCTGGTCCACAATTAATATACAGATCGCTTACCGGAATTCCGCCAGGATTAAATAGTGTGATTCTTTCACCGTCTGAACTGATTTTAAAATTGGTGTGGTTTAAATTTCCCGTTGCCGGAATAAAGTTTGGTTGCAATGAAGTATAGCCAGTATTTGCCAGACTTAACTCAAGCAATTGGAAGTTTGTGGGACATGTTGCGATTACATCAAACGCCAACGAATCAATGTTTACCGGTGTAAGGCCAGCCGATATCAATTCACTTGCAGTGTACAGGTATTGTTGGCGAGCACCTTCGTACCAGTTGCTGTAAGGGGAGGGATAGTCATAGTATCCATTTTGTAAGGATCCCGTTCCTACAGTAGTTGAGTTGAATCGAATATTTGGGCGCTGCTGAGCGTTACTTCCACCGCTGAATCCGCATGCAGATCCTGGGTAATTCAATGCAATGGTAGCCGAATTGTAGCTTGTGGAGCTTTGGGAATGAATGGAATTGCATTGGTAAAACGGGTTGTAGGTGCACAGATTCAATACAATATTTGATACGCCATCCCAATAGAACGCGTTCGAAAAATGATGGGTGTTCCAACCTACCTGCGGCTGAAAAGTACTATCCGTCAAAACAGCAGTAAACGCAGAAGAGGCAAACCTGTCTTTCCCACTGCAAAATACCACCATATATTCGTTGGGTTGAATGACCTGGTGCGGGAAAACCCATTTGGCCGGTATAGAATCATCACTTAGACTGTAGTTGAATAAGTCAATAGCAACAGCACCGGAATTGTATAACTCAATCCAGTCATTGAATTCACCGTCTTCATCACTGAGCGTAGAATAGTTTTTATTACTCCCCTCATTGATAATAATTTGACTAAAACAGGGGTGCGAAAACAAGATGGAAAAGAATATTCCCAGATAGAACATCCTCTTCATTTTTTTAGTCATGGCAACGCATTGAAACACAAACCACGTTACTAAAAAACATGGAAAAAAAATGTATTTCCCAAACAATACCAAGTAAAGCACTTTACTGCTTTAAAAGTTTATAAAATCGGGGGCCGCTTTCTGTTGTGACCGCTACCACATACATCCCTGAACCAAGGGTTGAAATAGAAAAATGCGTAGCAGTATGTTCCTGCAACAATTCACCGGAAGGCCGAAATACTTTTACGTTTCGAACAGAAGAAGACGGCAGATTAATGGTTACTAGATCTGTCGCCGGATTGGGAAAAATAACAACCGGCGAATGATCCAATGTGTTTTCATTTACTCCAAGTGGATTAGCGGCGAGCGTAAAGAGTAGTTGTCGCGCTATCATAAATGCCTGTGCAGGAAGTTGATTGATGAACACAGCAATGATGATACCGGAAGTCGTATCGTACATCATCGACGAATTGTATCCTCCCCAGATATTACCACCATGTTGCCATACCGTTCTTCCAAAAAAGTTCGCTTCGCTTATACCGACACCATAATTTCCAGATCCGACAAACGTGGTCATTTCCTGGAATGAACCGGCCGAAAGTACCTGCCCATTCATCAGGGCCTGATACCACTGCGCCATCTCACCGGCAGTAGAATACATAGCACCGGCGGCGCCGGCGGCACTGTTCAAAGAAACACGCGGAGTGGAAACAAAATCCATTCCTCCTTGCCAGGGATGAGCAACGGCATACAATACACTATCGTACACATCGAGAAACGTACTGTCCAATTGTAAAGGAGTCAAAATACTGTCGCGCAACAGCCGTCCGTAACTTTGTCCGGTGACACTCTCCGCAATCAATGCGGCCAACAGATAATTGGTGTTGCAGTAACTCCAATCGGTTCCAGGGGCAAACAAAGGAGGACCGGCCCATGTCATCAATTCGCTGGCGGTAAAGATACGATTAGGATCGTTTAGGATGGAATCCGGATAGCCAGGCACACTGGTGACATCGTCTAAACCGCTGGTATGATTGAGCAATTGCCGGATAGTGATAGTGGAATCAATATTCGTATAGGTGGGCAGGTATTCATACAATGAATCATCCAACTGAAGTAATCCGCTATCGACCAGTTTCAAAACCAGTACGCCGGTAAACAACTTGGTATTGCTGGCAATAGCAAATTCCATGTCGGTAGTAATGGGAACTCCGGCATGAGACACGCCGCTCACTCCTTGCCACATACCTTGCCCGGGATAAATGACACTTGCAGAAATGCCCTTAAGCGTATAAGCCGTCTGGAAACTGTCAAGGTCGTTTTGTAATTGTGCCGCCAGAAAAGGGTCAAATCCTTGTGCCGTGGCAGCACGAAGGGTAACCGATACCGTCAACAGAAACAGAAATGCTTTTTTCATTTTTACCTAGCTGAAAACTCCTCTATAGGATACTAAATATAAGAAAAGGTTTAATCCGCTTAAAATTATAGTCAATTCATGAGAAAATCAGGAAAATCAACTGGAAAAATCATCTAGTGTTTTACTCGCTTCATAGTATACGGCTAACGTATTGTACCTCTCCAGCGGCTAGTATATCAACTGTACTTCTCCAAGGAAGCATGAAGAATTTCTTTGGCATTTGGACTGATTTTCTGATTGTCGAATGCGCCAAGAAGTGTGTCGAATGGAATGTTATTCATGCTGCCGTTGATTCGTTTGATTTCTGACAGTGAAACAGGAATAAAGTTAGGATAACTGTACATGACAGACACATGTGTTTTACTTGGAGAAATGTAAAAAGTGTCACCGCAAAGTATGGTTCCTCCCGGTGAAAGGAACGGCACAATCAAAATGCTGCTGCCCGGGAAATGGCCACCAATGTTTTTAATTTTCATGGAGTCCCATAATTCTTTCTCACCACCTTCCCACAAGGTGATGTTCGGTCCTTTGGTAAAAATAAACTCCTCGTCGTTTTGGTGTATGTAAACCGGACAATTAAATACCTCGGCCCAGTCATTTATGGATGAATAATAATGAGGATGAGAAATGGCAATGGCCTTCAAGCCGCCTTTCGATTTGATGAAAGCAATGGTAGACTCGTTCAACAATGAAATGCAATCCCACAAAATATTCCCGTTGGGGGTTAGAATCAGAAAAGCGCGTTGACCTATGGCAAATTTGGGTATGGTTTTGATTTCATACAGGTTGTCGTTAATGCGGGTAATCAGGTTGCTGAAACTGTTTTGCAAATCTTCCGGTTTCGTCCATGACTGGCCTTTCGCAGGAAGGTATTGACGGTCGTTACTGCAAACCGGACAATTGACCGAAGTGTTTTTTTGATCAACAAATTTGGTGCCGCAGGTGGAGCAGAATAACGGTTTGATGGTTAATGGTGCTTGCTCATCAGAAGTATCTTTACTTCGTCCCATCAACGCCTGCGGCACTAAAAGAGATGACATTGCAGATATTTTAATGAATTCGCTGCGTTTCATAGGTGTGGAGATGGGGATTAATTTTGGGGTGGGATAAGTGAAAAAAAAGTACGACAACAAATAGCACCTGATGACGCGGGCTGAATGCCAGCGGCCACTGATACGTATCGCCCACCAAATTAACTAAAATCTAGTAGACAGTGCTATAGATACAAAATAGAACTTAGCTAATTACCGCTTGCGCGGACCACAACTAAGTAAGCTAGCCTTTTAGTTTTGCATAAATATCTAGACTAATAAACCTATCATTCTTGAATTCGCAGTCTTTCATAGTTCCTTCGCGAATGAACCCCAGTTTCTTCATGGCCATTTTACAACTAATATTTTCGCTTTCTACAAACCCTTCTATCCGATGAAGTCCTAACTGCTCAAAACCGTACTTACAAATCACAGGCAGCGCTTCTGTCATGATTCCCTTTCGCCAATACTCTTTCAGCAGCCAAAATCCGATTTCTGCTTTTTTATGTTCGCTGCGTATGCTATTAAGGCCGCCGGCTCCATAAAATTCATTATTCTCCAGCGAACAAATCGCCCACCAGCTGCCTGTACCTTCTATTTCCAACGCTGCAAAGAATCTCATCTGTTCGTTGGTGTCTTCAAGCGTCTTATAACTTACACCATAGTATTTAATAACGTCCGGATCAGACAGTCCTTTGAATACATGGTGTATGTCATTTTCCACGATTGGCCGGAGTAATAGTCGTTCGGTCTTGATTACAGAGTGAAAATCCATCACTTTGTTATTTATTTTTTTAAGTCCTTTGAAAACCAGACTGCAAACGATGCAGCTAGGATGAAATTACTCG
>CAINVI010000388.1 GCA_903854075.1 Candidatus Pollutiaquabacter sp.
CACGATCCTATTGATTTACTTTAATGGATGGGTAATTCCACATTCCAACAAGGTTAAACTCGAATTTGAAAATACCTATATCAAGAATCCGGTCACGTTCAACCAAAGAAACATCCATCGACAGATCAGTCCGGGAACCTTCGTGTATATGGAAAGCTATAACAATACGGAGCACATCGGCTATCGCTTTTCCATGGAAAAGATCGTGAACGGAAAACGCGTCTGGTTTCTGAATTCCGATCGTATCATTTGGGATAGTCTTTCATCCCGCTGGCACATTGAAAAATTTTATATCCGGGAAATCGACGGCTATCGTGAAAAGTTACGCTCGGGCTGGGAGATGGATACCGGCTTGTACATGTATCCGGCCGACTTCAAGCGCAGGATGAATATTGTGGAAGCGATGGACAATCCCACGCTCAGCAAATTCATCGAGGAAGAAAAGATCCAGGGAACTATGAACATCAATCCGTTCCTGGTGGAGAAATACAAACGATACGCACTCCCCTTTTCCACCTTCATCCTTATGCTGATTGGCGTTTCTCTCTCTAGCAAGAAATCACGTGGCGGCATTGGCGCCCAACTTGGTTTGGGCATCGGACTTAGTTTTACCTACATATTATTCATGCAAGTGTTCAACACTTTCGCTGCCAGCGGAACAATACCACCTGCGATTGCAGTATGGATTCCAAACCTGATTTTCGCAGCCATTGCTTATTACCTGGTAAAGGTGGCCCCGAAGTAATACAACTACTACTTACTTTATGAAATCGACTGCGTGATTACTTACTGACCGTCAACTTGAACACGCGGAACCCCTGATCACCGTATTGAATCCGAACGGAATACATCCCGGAGGAAATCCCATCCAATGACACCGGATAAGTATAATTACCCGGAGCAATCTGCACCGACTCCGTCAGCACCGATTTACCCGAAATATCGAACAAGCTGATGTATACCGTTTGCTCGCGGTTAGCGGGCAAGGTTACCTTAAATGATTCGCCGGCAGGATTCGGATACACCATCACTAGCTCCAGCAAATCGGAGGCGGTGACGTTCAAACAATAATCCACATAGGTAGTTTGATTCACTGAATTACTACAACCATTAATGTCAGAATAAGTGTAGTTAATCACATGTAAGCCCGAGTCCGCCAACAGCGGATCAAAGGTAATTCCTGTTATTCCGTCGCCAGAGAAAACACCACCCAGCGGTTGCGGAAAAAGCACCACCGCTGAATCGTTAATGCAGTAGAGCGAATCTAGTCCGGAGAAAGAGATCTGCGGCAGCGGATTGCTTTTCACATAAATGGTGTCGGAAGCCGTACAGCCGCTAGGATCGATGACAGAAAGAATGACTTCCCCATCACCTTGCACTGTCAGTGTATCATAGTTATGGAAATAAGGCATGCCGGCTAACATCCAATTGTATTGGAAATTTTTTCCTGCCGGAGTTCGGAGCAATACACCTTGTTGTCCGCAGGTGAAAACGGAATCCAAATCGCCGCCATTGATGGCGGCCACCGGATTGCAGGCTACCGAACTGAACTTCATGACTCGTCCGTTGATAACGTCTGTGGCATAAAGCTCGCCCCATTTATCCTCTCCGAACGAAGTGTATGAACCTGATGCTAAGACACCAAGATTGGTGTGCGTAAAGGATGATCCGTTTTTCTCCAACGTTCTGATCTGATTAACACAATAATCCGTGAAGAAGTATTTACCAAAAATATCGGCGTACTTCGCTCCGCGATACACATAGCCGCCAGTGACGGAGCAGTTACCGCCGGAGTGCGTGTATTCCCAAACTGGTGGCGTGAACGTGGATGCAGGCGCACAACCGTTTGTATTATAGGTGTAGGTTCCTTCGTAGCAGCGCCAACCATAGTTGCGATATTGCTGCTGTCCGACAGGTTCGAAATCAATTTCCTCCGAAACACCTTGTCCGACATCCGCGATGTACAGATCACCGTTGAGGCGATCGAAACTGAATCTCCACGGGTTACGCATTCCAACACTCCAAATCTCTGGACGACCCAGGGTCGGTTGAATGGCAAAAGGATTTTCATCCGGAATCGTATACCCGGGAGCACCGGAAGTCACCGCTATTCGCAACATTTTACCCAGCAAGGTGTCTTTGTTCTGTGCACGGTTGCCGGGATCACCTCCGGAACCGCCGTCGCCCATTCCAATATAGAGATAACCGTTGTCTGGACTGAAGGCAATACAACCTCCATTATGGTTGGTATACGGCTGATAGATATCCATCAGGATTTCTTCCGAAGCAGGATCGGCCTGATCAGGATCAGCAGCCGATACACGAAAACGGGAAATGTGAGTACGACCCTGCGGTCGCGCCGTATAATTGACATAAAAATAGCCGGTTGTCAGGTAATCCGATGCAAAAGCCAATCCCAGCAAGCCGCGTTCACCGCCGTAAGAAACAATAGTCGAAATATCCAGGAAAGGAACTGTATTCCGAACACCATTCGTGTCTACAATATAGATACGGCCCGGTTGATCCACCACAAACAAACGATCGTCACCGCAATTTCTCACATCAACCGGAGATAAAAAACCGGTGGAAAACGGCAGCAATTGTACTTGGGAAAATCCATAAATGTGAACTGAAATAATTACTACAACGGAAAGAAGCAGACGTCTGGTCATGGTTAACTGATTGAATAACCAAATTTATTAAAAAAAGCGCCCTAAAAGCTAGTAGTCTTGAAATGACCAAAACGAAAAAACCCGGCTGTTCACCGGGCTGTGTGATTCACTGTTAATCTACTTTCAGAAGATTATTTTGACCACCATAAAGAGTATAGCGGAAATGAGCATGGCATCCACCACCAGTAACATATACAAGCTAATGGGATATGTCTCTTCTCCTTTTTCCACTTTATGCATCGTTGAAGAAACGTTTTGTTCCTCCGTGATATGATCATAAGTCATTACCGGTTCGTTTTTCATGATCCTAGTCTGTTTGTTTTGAGTAATGATACGTCCATAACGTTGCTCCTATTCATTAAATAATGGATTTAAGTCGCTTTGTAAGATTTGACCCAAAAGTGTTTGAAACAGGATCGAAGAATCGTTCGAAACAGCAAAATCCACCCAATTTTCCTTATCAGGTCGCTGTAAGAAACTAACCCTATAGAAACAGAATTACGTCTCAATTACGCTTAAACGAATGAAAAACCGTAATCCAAACAAATAATTATTATAAATTGACGCCACTTTCAATAGCTAAACACCACTACTTCATCTTACTTCCGCTATGATTTTCAGTTCATCCG
>CAINVI010000389.1 GCA_903854075.1 Candidatus Pollutiaquabacter sp.
AGTAAAAAAAACTTATCGTTGATAGATAGTGTAGGTTCAACTTCTTTGAGCTCAAGATAAGATGTTCCGGCAACATGACACTCCAGCACTACCATCTCCTTGACAAAAGGCATAAGGCTTTTATCACCACCTTGGATGAGCGCCAGCAAACCGGGAGATATCGGTATCAATCCACTACTCATAATCCGTTATCAGCGAGTAAAACGTCAATCAACTTTTTAGTAGTCGTGATTTCCAGCAGTACGCTAGCAATAGCTTCACGAATCATAGAATTCTGTTGTGCTACCCAAGCAGTATCATCAAATTGTTCGAGGTGAGTATACGGGAAGCTGGATTTTATCCGCCCGATTTGCTCCAGGTTCGCATCGATCACCATTTGCAGATAATTGGCACGACGAACCAGCTCTTCCACACTGGAGCTCACCTCGGTGGCAACAATAGGCTGGCCGCTCTCGGCCAGCACCATCAGACCACGCATCCGCTCCAGATTTCCTTCACGATATGCTTCTGACACTTGCAGCCAAAGTGCCTGTTGTTCAACCGTAAGATCAGGATTCATATCAGGATGTAGCAAGCGGGCAAGCCGGTAATACAACTGCCTTAGTTCGTCCGCATCTTTTTTATCCAGCGCAGGAGCTTTTACAAGCTGCAAAGCCTGCTGGTATTTTTGTGCTTCCTGCTCTAACTTTTCGCGCTGCTCCTTGACTTCCGCTTCTACCAACGTATCAATGACCTCGATGAGAATAGGGCTGCCGCGATTAATAGCTGCACGAATCATTTCCATTTTGCGCCGAAGCATATAGGCCTCCAGCTGGTAATTAAGGAGCTCTACTTTGTTCTCCCCTACCAGCTCTAGATATTTCGCATTCAGCATGGGAAGCAAGTGATTCAACAATTGCTCCTTCTCCTCCTCAAGCAACGGCATTCGCTCCAATAATTCCTGGTAACGTTGCAAGGCAGCCGCATGTTCAGGTGTAAGAGCTAGCGAATCCATACTCCGAAAACAATTATTTGCCAATATCTTCGTTCCACAATTCGGGCTTCTCCCGTATCATGCGCTCCATCATTTCCACGCACTCCTGATCATCCATATCAAGAACTTCAACACCATGACTACGCATGAATTCCACCGCTCCCGGAAATGTTCTGGACTCACCGACAATCACCTTCTTGATCCCGAATTGCACGACGGCTCCGGCACAAAGGTAGCAAGGCATCAACGTAGAGTATAACGTCACCCCACGGTAATTACCCACTCGTCCGGCATTGCGCAAGCAATCGATCTCCGCATGGGTCACCGGGTCACCTTTCTGCACCCGCTGATTATGTCCACGGCCAATGATCTCTCCATCCCTGACCATCACCGAGCCAATCGGAATCCCACCTTCGTCCCACCCTTTCCGCGCCTCTTCAATTGCTGCGGTTAAAAAAACATCGTTTGCCATTGTTATTGAATTTTACCGTAACAAGGTAACGAATTAAAGAAGCAAAAGAAAAACACCCTAAAAAAACACGTTAGTAACTTTTGCCCAAACCTGCCGATCGAATTGTTGAATTTGTAAATTTGATAGTCCGGAACGGACTGAACATCCGAACTGGATGTAAAATGTGTCCATGACCGATAACATCATTCGTTTTATTCAGCACGGTAAAATCAGGGAACTGAATCTGCAAAAAGAGCAGCTTCCGCCTACGACCACCGTTTTAAACTTTCTACGGCAATCACCGCTGCACCGTGGTACCAAAGAAGGCTGCGCCGAAGGAGATTGTGGAGCCTGCACGGTGGTCATCACGGAAACGGATCCAACTGGTCGACTTTCCTACACCGCCATTGACAGTTGCCTAGTTTTTCTGCCTATGCTGCATGGAAAGCAACTCCTGACCATAGAAGATCTGCGTAAAAATAGCGCCGGGAGTGACGAGCTTCATCCTCTACAACAGGCTATGGTGGATTGCAACGGAACTCAATGCGGCTATTGCACACCGGGCTTTGCCATGTCACTGCTCGCTTTACAAAAACAACCGGTTACACCAACGCGCACCGTTATAGAAGACGCATTAACAGGTAACCTATGCCGTTGCACCGGCTATCGATCTATACTGGATGCTGCAGCATTGGCATGTACAGAAAAAAAACAGAAAGATGATTTTGACGAACAGGAAGAACTGACACTTTTACAACTAGCCACACTTCGTCAAAGCACAGCAGATTTATCCATAGCAGTCGGAGAGCAACGGTATTATCGGCCTGTCTCGTTAAATCAAGCCTTAACCATCAAGAAAAACGAAAGTGATTGCATGGTATTTTCAGGCGCCACTGATCTTGCGCTTCGCGTCACAAAGCGACATGAAAAGCTTCATAAATTACTCGATCTGGGCGGCATTGATGAATTACGCACTATAGAAAACGATGGTAAAAGCGTACGTATAGGAGCTTGCACTACGCTGGAAAATCTTCGTAACAATTTGCGGCAACAATATCCGGCGTTGTGTGAAATGCTGGATGTATTCGGATCCCGACAAATCCGATCACTAGCAACGCTGGGTGGAAACATCGGCTCCGCTTCCCCCATTGGAGATACATTGCCTGTTCTACTCGCCTATGATGCACGTATTGAATTGCAAAACACCGCCGGAAAACGCGAACTTCCTATTAAGGAATTTATCACCGGCTATCGACAAACTGCCTTACAGCCGGACGAACTGATTACGGCAGTCATTTTACCGGAAACAAATCCGAAAGAAATTGTCCGCTCCTACAAAGTTTCCAAACGCAAGGACCTTGACATCTCCACCGTAAGCGGTGGATTCCGACTGCTACTGGAAAACGATACTGCTGTTGCAATTACTCTTGCCTTTGGCGGGATGGCTGCAAAAACCGAATGTGCAACATCGGCTGAAGCATTTCTTATTGGAAAAAAATGGAAGCGCGAAACTATTGAAGCGGCAGCTGCCTTGATTCGTAGTCAGTTCAAACCACTCAGTGACGCACGGTCCGGCGCTGAATTTAGAAGCCTGGCCGCCGGCAACCTTCTCCTCAAATTCTGGACGGAAACAACGGCTAAATCATGAAACACCCTCATCACGATAGTGCAATTTCCCATGTAGCCGGAAGGTCTGTATATATTGATGATATTCCGGTAAATGAATTGCTACTTCATGGAAAAGTGGTGTATAGCACCGTTGCTCATGCCAGAATAAAATCCATCGATATCTCCGCAGCGCAACAACTGAATGGAGTCCATGTCATCCTATTAGCCAAAGATATCCCCGGCGAAAATCAAATGGGCCCGGTCGTACACGACGAGCCGTGCCTCGCCAGTGAAACGGTGCATTGCATCGGACAAGCAATTGCATTGATCGCAGCAGTAGACGATGAAACTGCGCGTGCTGCTGCCCAACGTATTCAAATCGTCTATGAACCTCTGGAACCAATATTAACTCTCGAAGCTGCGATCGAAAAAAATCAGTTGCTTGCTCCTGCTCGAACTATGCAGCGCGGAGATCTTGAACAAGGTTTTGCCAACGCAAAGTTTCAAATCAAAGGACAACTTCGCACAGGCGCACAGGAACATTGGTACCTTGAAACACAAACTTGTCTTTGTATTCCTGGAGAAGACAAAGAAATGAACGTCTACTCATCCACTCAGCATCCTTCGGAAACGCAGGCAATCGTAGCAGAAGTGCTCGGAATAGCTAAAAACGAAGTCGTAGTTGAGACACGCAGAATGGGTGGCGCCTTCGGAGGAAAAGAAACGCAAGCCAATCATGTGGCGGCCTGGACAGCGCTACTTGCACGAGCCACCAACCGACCGGTGAAAATCCGATTGTTTCGGGATGACGACCAGAAAATAACCGGCAAACGACATCCTTTTATAATCGAATATAAGGTTGGCTTCCACGAAAACGGCATGCTGGAAGCACTTGACGTGACACTGAATGCAGATGCCGGTTGTGCAACAGATCTGAGCATGGCCATTCTTGAGCGTGCCATGTTGCACACCGACAGTTCCTACTTCGTACCAAATATAAAAGTGATCGGTCGCGCATACCGCACCAATCTTCCGTCCAACACTGCCTTTCGCGGCTTTGGAGGACCTCAAGGGATGGCCGGCATGGAACAAATCATTGACCATGTTGCACGTTTCCTGCGGCTGGATCCGGCAGATGTTCGGCAGAAGAACTTCTACGGAACCGACGACCGGAATATCACGCACTACGGACAAACAGTAGAACTCAACCGACTCCACACGTTGTACGATCAGCTGCTAACTTCCTCCGAATACCATAAGCGTAAAGAAGCGGTCGATGCATTCAATACTGCCAATGAATTCC
>CAINVI010000390.1 GCA_903854075.1 Candidatus Pollutiaquabacter sp.
CTGCCAGTGCCTGGAGCCTGTCCCTCGTTTCTTAATTAAAAACCTGTAAATCAAATCATTAATCAGACATTGGACAGCGCCTTCATGCTTCCCATTTCGGGAAAATTACGGGTCTAACCTGCATCTTACCACCTATTGGCCCCAAAACATCGCTTATTAGCCACTTAAAAAGGGCAATTAACCAAAAAATAAAGGATTTAACGATAAAATAGCCTATTTTTACTCCTCAACCTACCTGAAATAATCAATCCCCCAACAATACGTAATATCAATCCCATGACACACACTAAACAAGTTCTGAATTACTTCCGGGCACTTTTTGTATTTATACTGCTGGGCGCTGGAGCACAAAACGTGCAGGCGAGTCACCTGGCCGGTGCCGATTTGACCTATCAAAGTCTGGGCAATGGTACTTACCTAGTCACCTACACGCTTTACCGGGATTGTTTTGGTATCACTGCACCTACGACGGCTTATTTAAGTGTGGCATCCAATTCATGTGGACAAGCCGTTCAGAGTATTACGATGACGTTAGCTCCCGGTTCCGGAAATGAAATTACACCAACTTGTTCTACCACCACCAGTACTTGCAACGGGGGAACAGAACCTGGTATTGAAGAGTATGAATACACGGCGCTGATTCAGCTTCCTATGGGCTGTCCGGACTGGCACCTTTGGGTGGATGATTGCTGCCGTAATCAAGCGATCACGACCGTTCAGAATGCGAGTGGTGAAGGTTTATACATCGAGGCCTACCTCAATAATACAGTAGTGGAAAGCAGCTCTCCTACTTTTAACAACGTTCCCATTGTATTCTTCTGTATTGGTCAAACCAATTACTTCAATCACGGAGCTGTTGACGCAGATGGAGACTCCCTTGTTTATTATTTCATTTCTCCCCGCAATTCCGAAAACGATCCTGTTACCTACAGCGCAGGATATTCAGTAGCCAGCCCTCTCTCCTCTTCACCCGGTGTAACAATCAATGCAAATACCGGCGATATCGCTGTAAACCCTACGCAACAGGAAATTGGTATTATCTCCGTTCTGGTGGAAGAATACCGTAACGGCGTCCTGCTTGGACGAGTGATGCGCGATATCCAGGTTTACACGGTGGCTTGCTCCAATACGTTACCGGCATTGAGCGGAGTTAATGGCTCCACCACCTACAACACCTCGGCATGTATCGGTGGAGCTCCACTTTGCTTCAACATTAATTCCAACGATAACAACTCTTCCGATTCCTTGTGGTTAACCTGGAACAATGGTATCCCGGGTGCTACGTTTAATCCGGGAACCGGACGCCGTCCAGTAGGACAATTCTGCTGGGCGCCAACACCGGCTGATGCACGTCCAAATCCGTACACCTTCACGGTTACCGTTCATGACAACGCTTGTCCATCTCCCGGTGTACAGACCTATTCATTCTCCGTTATCGTTTCTGCCTTGAATGTGACCGTTACATCAACACCTACGGTACGTTGCTTTGGTGAAACCTCAGGTTCTGCTTCTGCCTCAGCAACAGGTACCGGTCCGTTCCAATACTTATGGATGCCTGGACAGTTCACAACACCTTCAGTTTCTAATCTGGCAGCAGGAACTTACACCGTCGATATTATTGACGGAACAGGATGTTCCGGCACACGTACATTTACCATCACTGAACCATCAGCGCTTACGCTAAACCTGAACGGAACTGCTTCTCAATGTTCTGGCGGCCCCGGCTCTGCTACTGCTTTAGTCGGCGGAGGAACTCCGGGCTACACGTATTCCTGGAATACGAATCCTGTTCAAACCACAGCTACGGCTAATAACCTTACTCCAGGAAATTACTCGGTAACTGTACTTGATGCAAACCTTTGCCGCATCCGCGGTTCCGTTTCTGTTACCGGCAGTAATCCAGTACTTGCATCACTCAATGTTACCCCTGCCTCGTGTGCGGCTAACGATGGCGCTATTGATGTGACAGTTACCAGCGGAACTGCTCCATACACGTTCGACTGGGATCCGAATGTTAGTATCGGATCATCGGCTACCGGATTAACCGTTGGCATCTATGATGTCACCGTTACGGATGCTCTGGGATGCTCCACTACATTAACCGGCACCGTTAATTCTTCCGGCATCAATGCCAGCGTATCGGCGATCTCTCCGTCTTCCTGTTCGAATGCGGAAGATGGTTCCGCAACGGTGGTTGCTTCCGGCGGACTAGCACCATACACCTATCTCTGGATGCCAACCGGTGACACCACTGCGACTGTCAACACACTCGCTGCCGGTAGTTATTCGATTCTTGTTACTGATTATCTGGGTTGTTCTACCTACGCATTCGCCAACATCGGATCTACCTATACAGCTCCGGTTGTAAACCTTGGTCCTGATAGCATTGCTTGCAACGGATCAGCGGTTGTTTTGGATGCCGGTGCCGGTACCGGACTAAATTATTTATGGTCTAACAACTCCACCGGACAAACGCTGTCGGTCATTTCTAACGGCGTCTATTCGGTGCTGGTGACCGACGCTAACGGTTGTCAAAATTTTGATGCCGTTACTGTCAATTTCATCACTTGCGCAGGAAGTCCTCAGACACAATCTGTAGTGGGATCCGGAAATTCTTCACTGAATATTTATCCAAATCCTACACGTGACCGTGTGGAAGTGAATATTGCAAAAATCCGCAACGAGCAAGTGGTAATCACGCTGAACGACCTACTTGGAAATCGCGTTTTCATGAGCAATGAATTCGCAGAATTCAATTATTCTCGTACCATCGATATGAGCCAGTTGCCGGCAGGAATCTACTTGATCAAAGTAATCTATGGCCAGGAAACGCAATCAGTTCGACTCATCAAGGAATAAGGGTGATTTCCCAAAACCAAAAAAGGCCTTCCCTAAAGAAGGCCTTTTTTATAGGATAATAAACTAAATTAGGTGTTCTCACTTAATCTATTGCCCATAAAATTCCTCATTTTTCTGATTATTTGAGGCGGTTCACCAAGTAATTTTAGTAAATCGATTTCAATACCTTATTTTTAGAATCTTAATCAGAAACACATAACAATTCATATTATCTCTACCATGCTCAACAATTACTCTACCCGCTCCATCACTTGGATTCGCACACTGGTATTGACGCTGTTTTTGGCAGCAGGAATGAATGCTACCAGAGCCAGTCACATCGCCGGTTCGGACTTGACTTACCAGAGTCTCGGCAATGGAACTTATCTGGTTACCTACACGATGTACCGCGACTGTTTTGGTATTACCGCACCTTCTAGCGCTTATCTGAGTGTAGCTTCCAACTCATGCGGTCAAGCCGTACAGAGCATCCAGATGACACAGGTTCCTGGAACTGGACAAGAGATCACACCAACTTGCTCTACTTCTGCCAGTACCTGTAACGGCGGCACAGAGCCTGGTATTGAAGAGTATGAATATACCGCTTTGGTACAGCTTCCTTTAGGTTGCCCAGACTGGCATTTGTGGGTAGACGACTGCTGTCGTAACCAGGCCATCACTACCGTTCAGAATCCGGACGCAGAAGGTCTCTACATCGAAGCTTACCTCAACAATACAGTTGTCGAGAGCAGTTCTCCAACGTTTAACAACGTGCCAATCGTATTCTTCTGTATTGGTCAGACCAATTACTTCAACCTGGGCGCCGTCGATGCTGATGGTGACTCCATGGTGTACTATTTTATCACTCCGCGTAATAGCGAAAACGATCCGCTGGTCTACAATACTGGTTTCTCTGTCGCGAATCCTTTAAGTTCCAGTCCTGCCGTTTCCATCGACGCACTCACAGGAGATATTGCTGTAAATCCAACGCAGCAAGAAATTGGTATTATATCCGTTATGGTTGAAGAGTATAGAAATGGTGTATTACTGGGCCGTGTGATGCGCGATATTCAGGTTTACACCGTAGCTTGTTCAAACACACTTCCATCATTGAGTGGCGTTAACGGTAGCACCACCTTCACCACGTCTGCTTGCGTAGGAGGATCACCACTTTGCTTCAATATCAACTCCAGCGATAATAATAATGGCGACTCCCTGTGGTTGTCCTGGAATAATGGTATTCCTGGCGCAACGTTCAACCCGGGAACCGGTGCTCGTCCAATTGGTCAGTTCTGCTGGACACCAACACCGGCGGACGCTCGTCCAAATCCGTACACGTTTACAGTTACTGTCCACGATAATGCTTGTCCTTCTCCCGGCGTTCAAACTTACTCTTTCTCCATCATTGTGGGTGCATTGAACACCACGATCACATCCTCTCCATCTGTTTCCTGTAACGGTGATGCTGATGGCACTGCAACAGCGGGAGCCACCGGCGTAGGTCCATTCACGTATCTCTGGAGTCCTGGCGGACAAACCACGGCATCCGTTTCCGGCCTTGCTGCAGGAACCTACAACGTTACTATTACCGATGCTACCGGATGTCAGGGCGCTGAAAGTTTTACTATCACGCAGCCATCTCCAATTGCATTGAACGTGAGTGGCAGCGCTGCGCTTTGTTCTAACGGTCCTGGCAGTGCAACTGTAGTCGCTACGGGCGGAACACCCGGCTATACGTACACCTGGAATACAACACCTGCACAAACAGGAGCAACGGCGTCCAACCTTTCACCCGGCGTTTATACAGTGACCGTTGTAGACGACAACCAGTGCTCTGCTATTGATTCTGTAGAATTAGTAGGCAGTGCGCCTGTCGATCTGACGTTGAACGTTAACACAGCATCGTGCGCCACCAATGATGGCGGAATCGATGCGCTTGTCAACGGCGGAACCGGTCCATTCACGTATACCTGGACTCCGAATGTAAGCTCAAGCAATTCAGCGATCAACCTGGCAGCAGGAAACTACGAAGTAATTGTTGTTGACCAAAACGGTTGTTCGGATACTGCTTCTGCTACCATCAACCAAGGCACACTCCCGGCTGTTACAATCAGTCAATCACCTGGCATTGGTTGTACCAGCGGCACCATCTTCATCGGTTATCCTCAATCTTATATCACCTTGACCGCCAACTCCAGCACTACCGGTCTTTCCTACCAGTGGTACCGCGACAGTATAGCTATTGCTGGTGCTACCGCAAACATCTACGTAGCTTCTGAAGGTGGTAACTATTCAGTGGTTGCTACCGATGCGAATGGCTGTTCTTCCGATCCTACGGCTTTTGCACTTAGTGTAAATGAGGTGGATGTACGTTGCGGAAAAGACGGACGTAAAGTGGTATTGTGCCACGTTCCTCCAGGTAATCCTGGCAATCCACAGACAATTTGTATCGCACCAAGTGCTGTTCCTGCCCACCTCACGTTGCATCCCGGCGATTGCCTCGGACCATGCACGGTGAACCGAATTGATGGAAGCTATATCGAAGAGTCCGAGTCAATGTCCGTCTCTCCGAATCCGTTCAGCAGTTCTATTACCATCAGCTTTGAGGTATTCTCTGACCAGACCATTGAGTTGGCCATCTATGACCTTGAAGGACGTATGGTTCAGCAATTGACGAAGCAGGATTTTGATACCGATTCTCATGTACACGAAGAATTCAACGTATCTACGCTTACCAATGGTGTTTACTTCGTGAAATATACCTCCGGTGATGTTTCGGTCTTCCGTAAGATCACCAAAGTGAACTGATAACTTCCACGATTGCATATTCAACACCGGCTGTTCTTCAGCCGGTGTTTTTTTTGCTCATTCGCCAAAAAAAACACCAACAATTGCCGCCTGTTCACCCTCGAATTCATCCGATTGGCACCCGAATACGACGTACCGCCATAATATAGTTGAGAAACACTGCTTTTCAGGGTAATTTAAGTACATGACCTTGAGACAGTCTCCCCTATATTCACTGCTTTCCCTGACACGGCCTTACCGCCCGGTGCTTATTTTCCTGCGTTGCATGTTGTTTCTGACGACAGCCAATGGAAGCCATCTGGCCGGATCGGAAATATCTTATCAATTAGTAGAAACTGATCGATACGAAGTGACCTATGTCGTTTATACGGACGTTCCCGGATCTTCGCCGGGAAATCAGGCGGTACTGGAAATCAGATCTTCTTCCTGCAACCGGTATTTGAATTCCCTCTTAGCGTTGCAGTTGAATCGATGTGAGTTGATTGATAGAAATTGTATCGCTTCAACGGCTGGAAATTTACCTGTTTTCAAAAAATGGGTGTATACCGGAATCGCCCAGCTACCTGAAAAATGTAACGACTGGAAAATCAGCGTTTCCGAATGTTGTCGCAGTGGATTAATCAATTCCATTTCCAGTCCGGATCAATCCGCGATTTATACGGAAGCACTTATCAATAATTATTTCGAAACAAGTTCTCCGTCATTCGCATCGCTTCCTGATTTTTTTGTTGTTGCCGGACAAGCACAGCGACTTGCTCAGCGCATGGAAGATGGTTCATCCGATTCGGTTTTACTAGAGCTGATAGCACCTTCTGTTTCCGGAAACGGCAGTGTGAATTTCCTCAATGGCTATTCTCCGGAAATGCCAATTCATCTTTCCTCGCCGTTGAGCCTGGATCAAAAAACAGGAGCGTTGCAATTGCAACCGGTGATGAATGAAACAGGTGTGCTTGCGGTACGAGCTACTGCTTATCAAAATGGATCGATTTGCAGTGTCGTTCAGCGAGAATCAAGAATAGCTGCTGTACAAACAAACAATCAATTACCGGAACTTTCCGGTTTTGACGGAACGAACAATCAATCGATGGATGTCTGTGCCGGAAATGCGGTTTGTTTTTTCTTGTTTGCATCGGATCCTGATCAGCAAGATGCCTTGCGAATTGAAGTACTGGATACGCTTCCCGGCGCTGAATACAACCTTGGAGAACAAGGTGATCCTTCGCTGCATTGCTGCTGGACGCCATCTAGTACGAACGCTCATCAAAAAGAATATATCTTTCGCGTAAAAGTATCCGACAGCCGTTGTCCGTTTTCCGGAACACAAGTTTACACGTATCTTATTCGCGTGGCCTCCTTGACAGCTACGGTTGCCACTATGCCGGTTTCGTGCATGGGTCGAAGCGACGGATCTGCAGTGGTACATTTTTCAGGTAACCAAGGAACGGTAGCGTGTGTTTGGTCACCCTCGGGACTTACAGGCAGCAGTGTAAACGAATTATCAAGCGGCGAACATACCGTCATTATCACCGATGAATCCGGTTGTCAACTCGAAAAAAGCATTACTATTTCAGGTGCAGATGGTTTTGCCGTACAGGTTGCCTCTTACCAGAATTCGACGTGTTCTAACAGTGCTGACGGACACTTGCAGTTACAACTTCCGGAAATGAACGGACGCTACAGTTGCGAATGGCTTCCTTCCGGCCATCGAAATTTCAGGGCTGACCAGCTTACGGCGGGCAACCATCAGGTAACGGTGACGGATCAGCAAACCGGTTGTATCGTAGTCAAAAATTACACGATCAGTTACGATCATCAGGCACCAGCCGTTTTTCTGGGAACAACATCCAGCGCCTGTTTAGGCAGATCTATCGAATTGGATCCCGGAACCGGATTTACCGGTTATCAATGGCAGGACGGAGCCACTACGCAGGCCTACTCAGCCTTGGTTTCCGGTTATTATTCGGTCCGTGTTACCGATCAATTCGGTTGTCAGGGTGAAAGCTCTATCCACCTGGAATTTTCAACCTGCACAGAAATCACCGATCCGCTTGCAGCGGATGAAATCCGGATCTACCCCAATCCGGTACAAACCACACTTAGGGTGGATTTCATGCGCCCGCTGAAAAAAGAAACAATACTTGCCGTGACCGATGTTTTGGGCAACCGATTGATGTCAATCCATCCGGAAGCAGATGCCGAAACAGCCAGTCTGGCCGTGGACAACTTACCTGCAGGCGTTTATCTGCTATATATTGAACGAGACAGCGAATCGGCTGCATACCGTTTCATAAAACAGTGAACAAGTACCTAAAGCAGTGTCCTTTTACGGTTTTGAGGTAGTAAAAAAGCCGTACTTTTGGGACACTTTTACGGATTCTTGTGTATTCACTATTCAAAAAAGAAGTCAACGGATTCTTCTCCGGCCTTAGCGGCTACGTAGTAGTCATGGTCTTTTTAGCCGCTATGGGATTGTTGCTTTGGGTATTGCCGGGCACAGATTTCAATATTCTGGAAAACGGTTATGCGACGATGGACGGCCTGTTCATTGTTTCTCCATGGTTATTTCTTTTTCTTATACCCGCTATCACCATGCGGATGTTTGCGGAAGAAAACAAGACCGGCACTATTGAATTGTTGATGACGAGTCCACTGACTGATTTCCAGGTCGTGTTCGCTAAATACCTGGCCGGAGTTGTCCTGGTACTCATTGCACTTATCCCTACGCTGATTTATTATTTTTCCATTTCACGGTTCGCATCTCCAGCAGGCAACGTGGACACAGCGGGCATTGCCGGCTCCTACTTAGGCTTGCTTTTTTTGTGCAGCGGATTTGTAGCTATCGGAAATTTCGCATCGGCCATATCCAACAATCAGATCGTATCCTTCATCATTGCTATGTTGATGTGCTTCTTCTTCTATTCCGGGTTCGATTTTATCAGCAGAATAGGATTTCCGGTTTTGATCAGCAACCTGATCTCACAAATTGGTATAAGCAATCATTATGCATCACTGAGTCGTGGCGTTATCGACACACGTGATGTGATTTATTTTTTCACGTTTACTGCTTTTTTCCTTTTATTAACGAAGTTCATCCTTGAAAAAAGAAAATGGTAAATCCATGGCAGTAAGAAGCGTTCGATCCAACAGCTTATTGCAATTAGCCGCCAGCGCGATCATACTGATTACGCTGAATATTCTTTCCGGCCACTTTTTCACCCGATTTGACCTTACGGCTGAGCACCGTTATTCTTTGTCACCTTCATCCATTAAACTGGCGGGTGAATTGAAGGATGTCGTTTATATCAGAATATACCTGGAGGGCGACCTGCCTCCTGGTTTCAAGCGACTGCGAAACGCCACACGCGAATTGCTGGACGAATATCGCGTACATTCCGCCGACAACATCGACTACGAGTTCATTGATCCTTCGGCCGCCGGCAACGAAAAAGAACGTCTGGAACTTTACAAGCAGCTGGCTAAAAAAGGACTCTTCCCTACCAATCTTGAAGTTCAGGATCAGGGTAAAAAATCCGAGAAGATCATTTTTCCCGGTGCATTGGTATCGTATAAGAACCAGGAAGTTCCATTGCAGTTACTGAAGAGCCAGTTGGGCAGTGATCCTGAGGTGATGCTGAACAATTCCATTGAGGGTCTGGAGTATGAAATCACGAGTGCTATA
>CAINVI010000391.1 GCA_903854075.1 Candidatus Pollutiaquabacter sp.
CAGCATAGCAACCGTTGAGGTGTTTGTACCTCTCATCTTCCGGGTGTACACAAACGCCGGTATCTCCAAGTATTGTTTCCGGACGAACCGTAGCGATCGTGATAAATCCAGCGCCGGTAAATTTTTCGCCATTAACTTCTACCTGCCATTCATTTTCCTGAAAGGACCATACTGAAGCAGAAACCTTCAGCTTATCGGCCAACGAACCTTCTACAATCGGATAGCGTACATGGTAGAGTTTTGACTGCACTTCCTTATAAATGACTTCTTCGTCACTGAGTGCAGTTTTACCTTGCGGATCCCAGTTTACCATACGGACGCCGCGGTAGATATTTCCTTTATTGAAGAGGTCGATGAAAACGGAAATTACCGCATCACTCAGATCATCCTCCATGGTAAAGCGCGTACGTTCCCAGTCACAGGATGCGCCCAACTTCTTCAACTGTTCAAGAATGATGCCACCATACTTTTCTTTCCACTCCCAGGCATATTTTAAAAAATCCTCGCGGGTAAGATCTTTTTTGTTTATTCCTTTTTCTCGCAACATCGCTACCACTTTCGCTTCAGTAGCGATGGAAGCATGGTCGGTGCCGGGAACCCAGCAAGCATTGTAGCCGCGCATACGAGCACGCCGGATCAAAACGTCCTGAATAGTATTGTTGAGCATGTGCCCCATGTGGAGCACGCCGGTCACATTTGGCGGAGGAATAACGATGGTATAGGGTTCGCGTTCGTCGGGTGTGCTGCGAAAATAGCCGCTGTCCATCCAGCGCTTATACCATTTATCCTCTACCTGAGAAGGATCGTACGTTTTAGGGATTTCCATAGTGCTAAAGAATGCCCAAAATTAGCAAAAAAGCGACACCGGAAGCCCGAAATCAGTGTTGAAAGACGTAGTTTCTGAACTGTTCGCGTGCCTGCCGGTACAATTCATCAAATTGGTGCTCAAGCACCGGTTGTGTTCCCCGCAACTCATCCACCACTTTCTTCGACCATTCGATGTATTCCACCTTTCTCGGCTCGGACCATAAATGCGGCGGATGATTTAGAATATCGTAAACGTTACAGGTTTTATCGGCTAATTTTATTTTCCGAGCTTTTTCACTTCTGGTGCTGGCCAGTAAGAACTGCCGGGTTTTCCGCTCCATAGCAGACAGGTTTTTATCATCCGTAAGTTCTAAAACTACGTCTGCCACCTCTTGGCCGAATTTAGCGACCAATTCATTGTGCTCTGTCTCCGTATCCTCGATGGTATCGTGTAATATTGCACCCATCAGGACAACACTATCCGACTCACCGGCTGCGGCTAATCTGTGAGCCACATCGATAGGATGATTGATATAGGGAGTGGCGTGCTCGTCTTTACGACGTTGAAACCGGTGTCGGTCGGCTGCGAAGTTCAGCGCTTCCAATAATTTAATTTCAGCTATCAAGGTATTCATAGGAAAAGAAATAATGCTGAAAATACCTAAGCACTGCGTATTGTCCAATGATTTTCGTCAGCGGACGGGCAACTATCAATTCAAGACCACACGCAATACGCGGTGATTGTCACCCTGAACCACATTCAACAAATAAATTCCCTGTGGAAGCTGTGTGCGATCCAGTTCAATCGGAAGACTATTCGCCTCCGGAAAAACAGATTTAGCCATCAACTCACGTCCGGTAAGATCACGCAGAGAAACAGAAACTACAGCTGAATTCCATTCGCCAACTACCGTAATTCTTTCAGCAGCCGGATTTGGGTAAACAATCCACTCTACAGTGGAACTTACTTTTCGCTGGATAGCTTGAGGCTCCTCTTGTGGCGCAATAGCAGCAGAGGTAGTTCCTGCGAGCCATAATACTGAATTGATAAACAGCTTTTGGTGAGCTCCACTGACCGCTGTGCGATACGATGAATACAGCACATCATTACGATCGCCGGTACCGTCATCCGAAGGAGAGCTATCGGCAATACCACAAACGCGACCATTTCCATACGTTGCGCTGGCGAACATGACTTGGGTAGTGCCCGTATTGCTTGCTCCGGTTTTGTAAATCAATCCGGTAACGGTAGAATTCGCTGTCCGGTTCAAGGTCATGGAAGATCCTGCATCATATTTCAGACCGGTAACATTACCTGCAGGTCCTTTCAAAATAGCATTGGTTGTAAGTGGTGCAATGTTATAGGAAGTCTGTGAGTAACTGACAGAATCAAAGTTGATGCCGAAAGGATTCGCACGGACACCGTTGTTTCTAAAGAAATCATTCCAAACACGCACTGGATCCCATCCGTCACTATTGCGGTCACTGCCGGCATGATTACCTCCGATAAATAAACCTCCGCCATTCTGGACAAAGTTCATCATGGCTGTTTTCTCAGCAGCAGTAAATGCAATATTTGGTTCAATGACTACGAACACTTTATAGTTGGTCAAGTCCTGTGCATTTGTTGTTACACCGTAGGTAATCTGACCGTTATACGGCAATGTTTCAATGGTGTAACCACGGCGGACAAGGTCAACCGCCCAATTGGAAAGAGCACCTTTCCAATATGATTCGGCTGTACTTGTGGTAATACCAGATTGCGCGAGGGTGGGAATTCGTTGTGGATTGGATTCGTTTCCGGTACCGGTCAGCATTGCACCACCGGTACCAGTTCCAATGTTATTCAAATCAGCGTCAACTACCCAATCTGCATTACCGGCCATCTGTGCGCTGCTGGCATCAAAAAGGACTTTTACTTGAGCATTAACACTCTAGGCCGCGAAAACAATAACTGATACGAGTATTCCTCTTTTCATGTACGTGATTTTATGCTGCCAATTTACTTAAACCAACGATGAAATGAAAGTAAAAAAACAAAAAAAACGTTAAAACAATGCTAGAAAAGCGTCTTTTTAGTTAA
>CAINVI010000392.1 GCA_903854075.1 Candidatus Pollutiaquabacter sp.
CCGCAATCGACCACTCTGCCATCTCTCCGGGGTCAAAATTAAATGATTTTAGCTAATCACAAGCAAAAAAATGAGGTTAACCTTACCTTTTGGAACGAAATTTGCTTTCATTTGGAAGTCAGTCTTTTAAAATCGCCCTACCATGAAAAATAACGCTACCCTCCTCCTGTTTTTCCTGCTGAACAACCTCCTTTTTGCCCAATCCATTCAGCAACTGACCGTTTTTCCGGCCAACCCCACCACCGCTGACTCCATCCGGATCATCGGCGACCTCCAATTTACCAGCGGTGGCTGCCAGATGAACGATGCTTATTTCACCACTTCCGGCTCATCCGTAAATGTCCACGTCCGTCACTGCCCCGGCATGCTAACCTATATCTGTGATGTTACCGATACGGTGACGATCGGTCTCCTCCCCGCAGGCAACTACACGCTTAATTTCCTGGTTGACGTCGGCACCTACGACACCAACGGCGTCTGCGAAAACTTCACTACCGCCACACAGCAGTCGGTCAATTTCACCGTTACCGGCAACACCGCGATTTCCAGCCCTTCTACCGCCTTTCCCAAAATCACCTTTGTGCAGGACAGCCGTCAACTTCTACTGTCCGGTACCACCGGCCGTACCAAAGTACGCATCATGGATATTACCGGCCGAATTATCTTCAACGGCTTCGCCAACCCCGGTGAAATCCCAATCAGCGGACTACCTGCACAGGGTATACTAATCTACACGCTACAAACAACTGAGGGAAAAGAAAAAGCTGGACGAATCGTACTGCAATAATGCCAAACACCGACTCCTTCAAGCACGATGAAACATACGCTCCAGTGCGGCCGTGCAGGTGGCCCAGTTGAAACGGGAAGCTACGAGCTGTAATCCGTTCGCTGCCATCTCCGATGCCTTTTCGGGATGCTCCAATAAATAACAAATCTGCGCTGCAAACTCCTCCGCCGTTTCAGCCAGCAATAATTGTTCGCCGGGAACCGCCTGTAAGGCATTGTTCGCTAACGACGTGGTCACGCACGGCAATTGCATAGCCATCGCCTCCAGTAATTTATTCTGCAAGCCAATGCTGATCATCATCGGCGCCACCAGAATCGACGACTTGCGGTAGCTGTCACGCACATCCTCGACCCATCCCGAAACTACAACACCCTCTCCGGCCAGAGACAATACCTCCGGCGCAGGCGATGCGCCGGAAATCAATAACCTGACATTGGGATGTTTCTTCCGAACGAGCGGCAATACACGGTTCACCAAAAATTGCGCGCTCTCTATATTGGGTGGATAATTCATGTTACCGTTGAACAGTAACTCGAACGACTTCTCACCGTCTTGCGGATGAAAATAATCGGTATCAACACCGTTGGGTACCACTTCCACCGCCCGACAATCAGCTACAGGCAACAAATCACGGTCTTGCGCCGAGATAACGGTATGTCGATTGAACTGATGATACGCCGCCGCTTCGTAGCGCAACAGCCGCTTCCATTCCAGGCGGAACAACCAACGTTTGTACACGGCCACATTTGCCATGCGGCGCTCGACACCTTTGGAAAACACATCCATGTAATCAAGCACTGCCGGTAGATCTGGTGCCGACTTACGATACTCTGCCGTACGGATCAACTGACAATAGATCCAATCCGGCCGCTCTTCCTGTACAACCTGTTTCAATCGACGTTGTGCCGCTGGCGAGGTGAAATAAGCCACCTGAAACGGCTGACCGTTCCAACCGCCACGCAACAGATTCAACAGTACTTGCATTCGGGAGTGCGTATGCACTTCGACGCGGGAACAGTACTTCTTCAACTCCGCCAGCGCATCCGGATGCAACGGCTTATCGTTCACCGCAAAAAGCACCAATTCATGATGCGCTGATAACTGCTTGAGCTGATGAAAAATCCTCAGCTTATCGCCTTTCTCCAACGGCCAGGGCACGCGCGAGGTGATACAGAGGATTTTCATACTCCAAAAATCGTATAAAAAACCTTGATTTATGCGCCTCAAAGTGGGAAAGAATTGACACTTCCATCACTTTTTAACTTCAAAGGGTACGTATAGCTTCGTATCTTTACAGGAATGAAAAAGGTGTCGTTTTTTCTGCTGCTGGTCGCGCTAATCCTACTCCGTATCTCATCGGCGGAAGCGCGCCTGAGCGCCTATTTTTCATACGCCGCATTCGATCGGCCCGGTGCTAAACCCTACCTGGAAACCTATTTGCAAGTGACCGGCACTTCCGTCGTCTTCCGGCAGAATGAAAAAGGTGCATTCAACGGCACATTGGAAGTACAATGGGTGTACAAAAAAGGAGACGCCATCGTTGCGTTCGATAAATACCTGCTGCACAGTCCGGAAATGGATAGCCTTGGACTGATGAGCCCGGCCGACTTCCTGGACGTGCAACGTACTCCGCTGGATACGGGCAACTTTACGGTTGAACTTACCATCACAGACAAAAATTCTACCGAACAGGGATTTAATGTAAAACAAGACATCTCCATAATCTTCCCAAACACCACCGTCAGTATATCCGATATTGAATTACTGGAACGCTATACGCCGGCGAAAGAAACCGGCAACTTTACCAAAAACGGTTTTAATGTCTATCCCTTTGTGATGGGCTTTTATCCGCCGGAAGTAACACGTCTACTCTTTTACAGCGAGATTTACCGCACCCGCGAATTCGCCGGTGGCGATGTACTCATCCGCTACATGATCTCCAACAACGAAAGCAAACAGCTCGTGAACGAGCTGATCGGTAGTCGTAAACAAACTGCTGCGGATGTCATCCCGCTAATGGCGGAATTACCGATCGATCAGTTACCCTCCGGTAATTACCAGCTGACCGTAGAAGTGCGCAGTCGCGAAAACAAAGTATTGGCGTACCGACAGTGTTTCTTTCAGCGCATCAACCCTATCACCAAGCCGATGCGCATGGATGAGATTGCGCTGGTGGATGCCAACAATACGTTCGCTCGCATCTACACCGAACCGGATTCCATGAAGGAATACTTGTCGTGCCTGGCTCCGATATTATCGCCGCTCGAAGGACAAATCGCCGAGAACCAGTTGAACTCCGGCGAGCTGACCGCCATGCAACAGTTCTTCTATTACTTCTGGTCCAAGAAGAATCCTAATGATCCGCAATCCGCATGGCTGGCCTATCGTTCTGAAGTAGAAAAAGTAAATTACACCTACTCCACCAAAAACCGAAAAGGTTACGAGACCGAACGCGGACGTGTTTATCTCAAATACGGCCC
>CAINVI010000393.1 GCA_903854075.1 Candidatus Pollutiaquabacter sp.
GGTCTAAAAAAGTGGGAAAGCACTGTAGAAGGGACAGTTAACGCTTCGCCTGTCATAGGACCCAGTGGAATAATTTATATTGGAACAAGACAAGGTTTATTGTACGCGCTAGATGCCAATACTGGAGAAAAAATATGGACCTTCAGCACAGGAGGAATCGTTTCAGCCGCTGTGGTAGGAGTAAACGGTACAGTGTACGTCGGTAGTACTGACAGTAAAATATATGCTATCGATGGTAACAGTGGTGTTAAAAAGTGGGAATTCATAACCAGTGGCGACATCAAGTCATCGCCTGCTTTGGGCGACAATGGTCTGTTAGTTTTTGCTAGCCATGATAAATTATATTCAATTCAGACAGATTCAATGGGGTTGGCAGACTCAAGTTGGCCGATGTATCAATCGAGTCGATCCCATTCGGGTCAGGTTGAACGGAAAGCTACAGATGTACTGTGGGCGATCGATGATTTAAAATTAGTTGGGACATCACCGTTGGACACGCCGACTGGAGATTTAATAGTTGGAGGAAATAAGATCGCGTGCATTAACACTGAAACAGCTGGGATTAAATGGACTGTTGATGCCCCACAAAACATTCGTTTTGTAAGACCGGAGGTGTTTGATGAAGAGAAAAGAGTCATCGGAATAGGTTTCGGTGGTAACTTCGATGAAAATTCATATTTGATAGTAATCAATCCACCGTATCAACCTCAAGATATTAAAATCACCCAACTATCCTCTTCTGCTGAATATCGTCCGGAAATATTGCGAGGTATCGGTGTTGGCAATGTTATATTAACCTGTGCTGATGGCACTGGTGTGTATGATCTTAGTGCTGGATTCAAATGGAAAGAAAAAGGCATTCGATGGCCTCGGAAAAACACAGTTGTGCCGTATAAGGATTACTTTGTTGCTTTTGCTCAGTTAGCCGGCGAGCCGGCAGACACTTTGAAAGCATTTTCATACCGTGACGGCAGCATACTTTGGTCATCAGAAGATCGGGTTTATGGTGGGCAATTAATTTATAATGGTGGTAACGAAGTGATTGTTGATAGTGGTAGAAACTTGATTTTTGTGGATGTGAGAAGCGGGAAGACAGTTAGTAGATATAGCCCGGGATATAGTTATCTATCAGCAATGATGATCGACTCTGGAAATGCGCAAGTTTTTTATAGTGCTGGTGGGTCGTTTGGTGCGTATGTAAATAAATTTCGAAACAGTCCAAATACAACGGCTGGTTTGGTTTACCAAGACGGGGCTGAAATTGATTTAGGCTGGGGTTATGGGCTTCTTGAATCTGGATCTCAAGTTTTGCGTTTGGTTTCAAAGGGTTTAAATAAATGGCCAAATATTGCACCCTATTCGTCCGAGTTTTGGGTTCTAACAAAAAGCAATATTGTTGAGTCGTCTATCCCTGTTAAAGGAATTGAATCATTCCATGGAATCACACCTGCCGGCCGTCTGATTTTCACGTCCTACAGCGGAGAGCGTTTAACTGTCCTCAAAGGAAATCAATCGGGACCCTCAACGTCAGCGCCTAATTCATTTCGGACTGCCTATCCTTTTCGATCTGCGATTGGCAATTTTGGGTTTATTGATAATGATCCAGCAATAAAAAATCAACCTATTAGTGGTATTGTTGAAATTGGTAAAGACTTTTTACTATCAGTTACGGCTGCAAACGCGTTGAGTTATCAATGGTTCAAAGATGGCAGTGCAGTTCCGGCAGCTACAGATGCCACCCTAAGCCTAGCCAATGTCCGCCCGGCGATGATTGGAGACTATACCGCCGTGGTAAGTAACGCCGCCGGCAGTGTCACCAGCAGCGTCGCGAGCTTGAGCATCAAAGGAGTGGATTCAGGAATTTGGAAGGGTTTGGTGGCGTATTATCCGTTTAACGGAAATGCGGATGATGCATCAGGCAACGGTAACAATGGCACTCTTTTGCGAGGGATATTCATATCAGACAGATTTGGGAATTCATCAAAAGCACTGCAAAATTCATTGCCTGTTCCTAATTGGGGTTGGGCTGTGGATACTGGGATTACTAGTCAGTTTTCATCCAGTTTCACTTTGTCTGTCTGGTTTAA
>CAINVI010000394.1 GCA_903854075.1 Candidatus Pollutiaquabacter sp.
TAAGCAATGAAGCACGACTTAAAACTACCACGATGACAAATACATTTGAACTTCTGAAAAACGGAAAAGTAGCAACCGCAGTTTGGGCTAACCCAACAACAAAAGAGATTTATCCAGCTAACCGAAATTCATTCGGTCACAATGCAAAATATCAGTTTGGCGATGACTTTTACAACAAGTACGGAAAAGGCATGAAAACCAACGCTGGAAAGGTTGCAAGAGGGCTATTCTACTCTGCAATGTCAATGGAATCGGTTGGATTCAAACTTGTTGTTCGGGGCTGTGAACCACTTTGGAAATAATCTACCACGAAATGCAAACCAACCAGATCACAGTCACCACGTTAGACGGGTGTTATCAGTTTCACGCTGCTGTTCAATATGAGCAAGGCAGCACGCGATACACCCGCGATTCAATAGCCGAGGACATACCTGACAGAGTAGTGTCGATCTACACATACATTGAGGACGATGTGACGGATTGGCTACTTAGCCACTTCGATGAAGCCGACCTATGCAACGACACGACCTTCACGGTAAATGATTTTCCAAGCGAGTTAAAAACAGAACCTTACACCATAGCAGAATGATCACAGCGACAGAACTAGAATTAAAACTCTCAAATACGAAGATACCGACCTTTGTGCGCAACGAAGGAATCAAGGCGGTTGTACGTCTTGGAATGGGTCGGTTTAATCCGATAATCACAGACCGAAAGACGTTACACCTACTGGCCGAAGCGATAGGCGTTGAACCGATCAAGTCAGGGCGTTACACATTCATTCGAGTATTCGATGAACTTCAAAACGCGGTGGATATCCAGTACGACAACGGCACTTTTTTCATCTTCGGGCAAGGTGATGAGCAGTAACCTATTTAGAACCATTCCAAATTACGGATTGCTGCAAACGGACGAAATAAATGATTAATTTTACTGAAACAAGGGAAGATGAATTACAGTGAGTTTTTAGAATCGAAGCGACATTCGATAGGTAACAGCGGTTTTGAGCCTAACTACATTCCTGAAATGGCGTTTGACTTTCAGCGCGAAATTATCGAACGTGCGGTAAGAAAAGGTCGGATTGCAATTTTTGCCGATACTGGATTAGGTAAAACTTTGATTCAGCTATCAATAGCCAAGAATATAGTTAACCACACGAATCAAAGGGTGTTGATATTGACACCGTTGGCCGTTGCCTTTCAGTTCATATTGGAGGCCGAAAAAATGGGTATCGAAGACGTGGAATATTCAAGAGAAGGAAAGTTTACAAAGAAGATAGTGATATGCAATTACGAAAGGTTGCACTACTTTGACCCGTCTGATTTCGTTGGTGTTATCTGCGATGAAAGTTCAATCCTGAAAAACTTTGACGGCAAGATAAAGCAGCAGGTGACATCATTTGTCAAGAAGCTACCTTATCGTTTCCTATCAACGGCCACACCAAGCCCCAACGACTTCATCGAATTGGGTACAAGTTCCGAGGCTTTGGGTTACATGGGTCACATGGATATGTTGGGGAAGTTCTTCAAGAACAATCAAAATGATACGGGTGGCAGGAATAACATAGGCGAAAAGTTCTACCTGAAACCACACGCTGAAAAGGACTTTTTCGCATGGGTCAATCAATGGGCGATAATGGTTAAGATGCCGAGCGACATCGGATTCTCAAACGATGGGTACATTCTTCCTGAACTATTGACCAACAGACACATCGTTAAAAATCAATCATTGATAGATGTTAACGGTCAGATCCAAATGTTCACGCCTATTGCCAAGTCCATGACCGAGGTTAGACATGAGCAGAAACAGACTGAGGACAAGCGATGTGAAAAGGCCGTTGAATTGGCTACTGGAAAAACATCGGTCTATTGGTGCAACACCAACAACGAGAGCCGACTACTCCGAGAAATGGATTCTGACGCGGTGGAAATAATCGGTACTCAATCCATCGAACAGAAAGAAGAAAGGCTACTTGCATTTGCCAACGGTGAAATTACCCGACTGATAACCAAGGCCAAAATGACTGGAATGGGGTTGAACTGGCAGCATTGTAACCATA
>CAINVI010000395.1 GCA_903854075.1 Candidatus Pollutiaquabacter sp.
GCCAAGACCGATTTCTGCAGCGCAAATCTGAGCTACGGACAGTGGGTGAAGGATGTAAGGCTCTCCTGTTTTTCGGCGCATGTTCTTATGCGCTTCCAGCGACATGTCAAAGGCAAGCCGGATCATCTTCTTGTCGCCTTTGCCCAAACTGGGGCGCAAGGAGCGCAACAGCGCTTTGTACTCGCGAAGGATCAGCTCCTTTTCGGCAGTTGCATCATTTTCTCCTGCGAAAGGAAGATCTGTATGTGGTGGTAATTTGTCCAAACTTTTCGCGTAGAACCTGATAGATTCCACCTTTTAAATTTACGAATTTTGTAACATTTTTTTAAGTGCCAGAATCGAAAAATCAGAGTTTTCTTTACGGATGGTGTTGGAAAGTAGCCCAAGGCCTTTGATTTCCATGTCAACAACGTCATTCGGCTGCAGCCACTGGACCTTGTAATTCGGGTCATTCAGCAGACCTGTTCCGTTTAATTCAAGAAAGCAGCCGGTACCCACCGTGCCCGATCCTATGACATCACCCGGTAAAATATCCACACCATAGGCGCAGCGCTCGATAATTTCTGCGAACGTCCAGTCCATGTCTTTCATATTTCCTTCGCTAACAGTGATGCCGTTTACGCGGCAGGTCATTGGCAAGTCGTAGTTATTTCCGGTATGGCCCGGTTTGGCGGGTACTTTAAAAGCTTCCAGCTCGTCCGGAGTGACCATCCATGGTCCAATCACCGTGCTGAAATCTTTTCCTTTCGCAGGACCGAGATTCAGTAACATTTCTTCCATCTGAAGTGTCCGGGCACTCATATCATTCATGATCATATATCCGGCGATATAATTGTCCGCTTCGGCCGCGCGTATGTTCCTGCCTTTTTTACCGATAACGACTGCTACTTCCAGTTCAAAGTCAAGTTTCTGAAAATGATCCGGCATGCAGTTGATATCACCGGGGCCTTGAATGGCATTGTGATTTGTGAAATAAAATATAGGATACTGATCGAACTCTTCAATCATCGGAACTTTTCGGTTGCGGCGTGCTGCAGCAACGTGCTGACGAAAAGCGTAACCGTCACGACAGGAGGTAGGTTCAGGAACGGGAGCCAGTAAAGTGATGTTTTCTAAGGATGCTCCCGCTGTTTTTCCGTTCCCTTCTTTCAACATTTGTTCCGCCTTTTTAGCGGTTATCATGGCAGCTTCGCCGGCATTTAAAAATCCCCGCATCGTTTCAGGAACAGCTGGCAAGCCTAAGGAAGCCACAGTTTCCGCCAACGGATAGATTTTTCCGTTAACGAGAATGCCGACTTTGGACGAGTTTGGGGCCGAATAGGAGACAAGTTTCATGATGAATAAGTTGGAAGTGCGAAAATACGAACTCGCATCGGATTAATGACTGATAAAAAACAAAAAAGGCTCCCTTTTGAGGAGCCTTTTTTGCCTAACCTTTAATCCAAACCAAACAATATTTTATTCAATAATAAGTTTCTGCTGCAGGGTTTCTTTTCCATTGGTAGCCGTGATAATATACATGGCACCATGCTTGTAATACAGTGGGTCAATGGCGAGCGTCATGTCGCCATTTTCGTTAGGAGTCAAGTTGTATACTACCTCGCGACCGGTGATATCACGGACATCAATCTGATAGTTTTCCATCGTCTCGTTATCCATAGTCAATGTTACTTGCGGGCGGTTGCAAGGATTTGGATACAGGGTAAAGGAAGTCCTGATTTTGTTTTCAACCACCGAAACCTGGAAGTATTCGAACTGTCCGTCAAAATCCGTCTGGCGGAGTCGGTAGTAGGAGATTCCGCGCAAAGGCTGTTCGTCAATGAAGAGATAGTGGCGGGATACATTCGTAGTTCCTGCACCGTCAATCACACCTACCGGTGTAAAGTTGATGTTATCAGCCGAACGCTCGATGGTGAAGTAATCGTTGTTTACTTCCGTTTGTGTCAACCAGTGCGCTTCAACTTTGCCTTTTACCAGGAATGCATCGAAACTAACCAAGTTGATCGGAAGTGCGTTGCCGCCTCCCGGAGGATTTCCCAATGCGAAGTTGGTGCGGAAATAGTTCGAACCGACAATACTTGGATTGAAGCTTCCCGGCGTAAGTTGCTGTGAGCGTACCCAACCGCTGACCGGAGAGTTGATACCGTTAGTGCTTTGGCTAAGGTTCATCCAGTTGTTCGGAGTTGGATATTTTTCTTGCGCTACCAGCAGCGAGTTAGGGTCATTGACGCCGTCATCGGTTCCGTAGTGCATCGTGATATAACCGCTGTTGAAGCGGGTTGTACCAATTCGTGTGAATTTCGTATAGCGAACGTTGGAAACGCGCTCGATGGTTGGAGGCAGGGATGGAGGCAAGGCGGAAGCCGCTGCATTCATTACTTCGCTTTCGTAAGTTACCGGATTAGCATCATCGTGGTTGAGTTGCAATTCCACCGGACGGAAGGCCATTCCTTTTCCGATAGGAAAGTATTTTGTGCTGGAAGTGGCAGCAGCCGTGTGGATCATCGGGCCGTCAATGAAACTGTTCGCCGTACCAACGGAAGTAGTAGCCGTACTCGCGCAACGAAGAATATTTGTGGCGGTGGTAATCAGTTTTCCGATCGTAAGATCAACATAGTTGACCACTAAAACCGGGTAGCGCAACGTAACATGTGAAGCGTTATTCATTCGCATTCTCCAGAAACTGATAGTGGCCGGCGTTGTACCGGAGATATATTGCATGCTATTCAACGTTGTCAGTGTATTGAACTGCACTGTGCTGTTGCGCTCCACGAAGACACCTGCGTTGCTGAAGGCATCGCCGTTTGAATTAATTCCTTTGAGTGTCATAGTCCGGGAGTCGCCGGTGTTGGCGCCGTTGATGGAGCGAATGTCGAATTTTGCACCGGATAAGATCTGCAAACTAAGTACATTGAAATTTGAAGTGGAATTTGCTGCCGGAGAGAGTGTAGCGCCGCTTACAGGAGAAGTTCCTGCTGCGATGATATTCGGCCAGGTATAATTAGGGTTTGTCGTATTGTGGAACGGTTGAAAGCTCACACCTTTTGCCATCGGAGTTCCTGAAACGCCAATTTGAAGGATTCCGCCGGAACAATTTACAGCACCGTTCATTCCACAAATGCCAAGATCCGTAGCGGTTGAAGAACCGGCTTTATGAACGGTTATAGTTCCTCCGGTCATGGTGAATAAACTTCCGGTCACATCGTTGATCCAAAGCACTTGTCGTCCTGAGCCGGTAGTGCCTGAATTCAAGGAGATGGCACCTCCCGTCATATTGAAATAGCAGGCTTCGGTCGCAGATGCGCTAGAGTAGGTGATCCCGCCGTAAACGGTGAGACTACCACTGGTAATATCAAGTGTTGGAATCGGTGTTCCATTGCGATCCGTAAAAATTCCCTGCAAGCCGGCCGCTGTGCCGACGAAAACGGCTCCACCTTGAACGCTGAGTTGACCTTGCAACGTTAGATAATCAGCATTGTTGCTGAAGCGCATCGTTCCGCGCGGGATGATGAAGGAAACGTTAGGTCCAATGGTGAAATTTACCGATGGATTCACGCTGTAGCTACCAATATTATTGTGGATGTAAGTACCCGTGTTCGCAATCAAGTTTTTAATTGCCAGCTCAAAGGCATTTGACTGAACATTCAGACTGTTATTCTTGGCGTTTTTAGTCAGATAAACATCGGAGAGATCCCAAGTGCCGTTGGAAACCTGTGCGGAAGCACTTCCAATAAAATGCAGGTCGGCGCAATTGGTTGCGGTGGAATACAAGTCGATATTACCGTTGTTGTTGATGTTGCCGGCAACCTGCATGACATACCGTCCGGTTGAAATACTGTTGTAACGGATACTGCTTCCTGTTCCCAGGTTGACGTTTCCGTTAACGGTCAGGGTGTAGCTGCGACCGGCTGTTTGAAATTCCAGGAATCCCGGGAATGAACCGGAAAGTCCAAGGTCTAGACGGATACAGCTATGGTTTCTGACCATAAATACGGTGTGGTTGCCTGCGATTCGAACTTCATCACTAGCACCCGGTACAACCGTTGCAGGCGCACCGCCGATACCGACAGTGGACCAGGTAGCAGTGTTATTCCAGTCTCCATTCTGACGCGAATAATAGATCGCGGCATTGGCTGAATTCACCTGTACCAAGAGCAGGAGCAGGGCAAACAGAAACAGATAAGACCTCATCGGGGTCGTTTTTTTACTGTTCCAACAGTTTGAATTTTTCATGACTTAAATGTTTTATTGTTTGGTGCCGGAAAAACATTTTGGTTTTCCGTATTCGATTAATCGTTTAATAAATAGGTATGTTTCCTCATGAAAAGAAGAAACTGACGGATGTAAGTAATTGCAGATTTTCTTCACTTACCTACGGTCTATAAGTCATGTTTTCCTTGAAAAGCCTTTATTCTGAACTCATTTTGATCTTTAAGCAGGTTGCTTTTTACGACTAGCGTCGTAATGGCTGTTGTAAGACTTTCTCATTTTTTATCAAAGAATGCTTAATTTTGACTTGTTAAAACCATTGGCTGTATTCATTACAAATCTGCAGCCGGAAAAACTGTTTCATGCCACAATATCATCGCCTTGGATCAATGCCTGCAAAACGGCACACTCAATTCCGTAAGCCGGACGGCAAGC
>CAINVI010000396.1 GCA_903854075.1 Candidatus Pollutiaquabacter sp.
CGGTGATCGTGGCACGTTCCGGGCGCAGGCCGGTGTAGGTGACGACGAGCGTGTGCGTGCCGGCCGGGACGTTGGTAGATTGCAATTCAGCGCCCAGCAGGTAAAACACCAGGGTAATAACCACGGTGGCAAGTCCGTAATAAATGCCATACAGCATGGCCACTTTTGTGAGAGATCTTGTTTGCATAGTGTTTACGATGGTGCTAAACTACTTCAATTCCGCTAAATCACCAACGCGGCAAATCTTACCAACTTGTTAATTTTCAACAGTATGACAGACATATAAAGTACGGGATAAATTGAACAACTTTCCGTATATTTGCAGCACGGGTAAGTCCTATACGACCAGCTCCTGCCAACCTCCCCAGGCCGGGAACGGAGCAAGGATACGCGGTTGAGCGGTGCGATATAGAAAGCTTACCCGTACTTTTTTTTCAACTTTTCGGACATGTTACCAACGGTCCAACTTTCCGCTCCTTTTTATCGCCTATTTTCGCGAGTATTAACCCTGCAAACACTATCACCACATGAAATTCTTCATCGATACCGCAAACCTTTCTCAGATCCGTGAAGCACAGGACCTTGGCGTGCTGGATGGCGTAACCACCAACCCTTCGTTAATGGCTAAAGAAGGAATTACCGGACAGGCAAACATCCTGAAGCATTATGTCGACATCTGTTCTATCGCTACCGGCGATGTCAGCGCTGAAGTAATCGGCACCGAATACAAAGACATTATCGCAGAGGGCGAACACCTTGCCTCGCTGCACAAACAGATTGTGGTAAAGGTTCCTATGATAAAAGACGGTGTTAAGGCCATCCGCTATTTCACCGATAAAGGCATTCGTACCAATTGTACATTGGTCTTTTCGGCGGGACAGGCGCTACTGGCTGCTAAAGCCGGCGCAACATATGTCTCTCCGTTCCTCGGTCGCTTGGATGACATCAGCTTTGATGGTATGGAACTCATTCATCAGATTGTTCACATTTACCGCAACTACGGCTACTCTACGCAAGTGCTTGCGGCATCCATCCGTAATCCGTTGCACATTGTGAAATGCGCTGAGGCCGGAGCTGATGTAGCGACTTGCCCGCTCTCTGCCATCCTTGATTTGCTCAAACACCCGTTGACCGATATCGGACTGGCGAAATTCCTCGCGGATGCCAAGAAGACGCAGGAAGTCTCGGCGAAATAATAACGTTCCGCTTGCTACTCAGGATCTATCCAGAAAACATTAACGACCGTCATATTAAAAAAGCGGTCGAGGTGCTTAAAAATGACGGCATCATCGTCGTTCCAACGGATACGCTGTATGCATTGGCCTGCGACATCCGATCGAACAAAGCCTTCGAGAAAATCAGCAGGCTGCGGAAGATGAAAGAAGGAAAAGGAAATTTCTCCTTTATCTGTTATGACCTCTCTCATATTTCAGACTTCACCAAACCGTTCAGCAATACGGTCTTTCGGTTGATGAAAAATTGTCTCCCCGGGCCTTATACTTTTATCCTGAATGCCAACAGCAATGTGCCGGCCATCTTCAAGACTAATAAAAAAACAATTGGTATTCGTGTACCGGACAATCCTATAACCAGATTATTGGTCAAGGAGCTTGGAAATCCTATCATGGTAACTACGGTACACGATATTGATGATCATAAGGAATATGCGACGGATGCCGATGAAATCGAAGCCATGCTGGAAGGTCAGGTGGACTTGATTATTGACGGAGGAAACTCTGAATTAATCCCTTCGACTGTCATCGATTGCACCGAAGAAACGCCGGTACTGGTTCGCGCCGGCAAAGGAGAAGTAGAGCTGCTTTGATACTAAATCAAGTGCCGCTCATAATCCGCAAATACAGCCGGCAACTCTTCCACTACATCGGAAGGCAACATGCCTTGCATAGATGTTCGCCGTGCGACGTTATCTGCCGCTTTTCCATGAAACCACACGCCGAGCAGAGCTGCGTCGGTAACCGGATAACCTTGCGCTAAAAAAGAAAGTATAATTCCCGTCAAAACATCACCGCTGCCACCTTTTGCCAGCCCGGCATTTCCCGTGGTATTAAAAAAAGAATTGCCCTCCGGTGTAGTGATGCATGTATGTGCTCCCTTAAGAACAACGACGACTTGATGATCAACCGAAAAGTCGATTTGTAATCGATGACGATCCATATCATCGGCTGCCGGACCCACCAGTCGCTCAAATTCTTTAGGATGCGGTGTTAA
>CAINVI010000397.1 GCA_903854075.1 Candidatus Pollutiaquabacter sp.
CAGGGAGTTATTACGGGTGATGGCGAAGTTGGCATTGGTATAAAAGTTACGGTTGACATGGCTACCTACCGTGATTACTTTGTCGCTGCACGTAAAGCTGGAAACGATGTTTTGTTCCAGATCCGGCCGACGGTAACGTACAATATTTGGATAGCTCAGTGAATCAGGCAGATTGTCGAACACGAAATTGAAGCTCCAGCTGTCCAGCTGGCCACTCCCTGTCGTTTCCAGTCTCCAGAAATATTGCGATGTATCATTACCTGCAATATTGGTGGTAGAGTCGGGTTGAATGAAGTATTCCATGCTCCAGCTTCCGTTCCAGTACTGAGCTCCGCTTTGTACGATACCGATTCGTTCATTTCCTCGATAAAGTGTGTCGAAACGTACGCTTCCCGGCTGAAAATTGACCGTGCGAAAAGGCAAGCGCGCCAAGGTAGCGTAGTCGGGTCGTACACGCTCAGCAGCCAGTGAAAAATGAATGTTTTCAAAGGTGCCTGAATCGCCCCATAGTTGGATGTAAATGCCGTTGGATGCATTTTGCAGCCAGGTAATAGCAGTGTCGGAGGTAACTGTATACTTAAGGTGAATAGGAACACTGCCGGCATTACCCGCTGCGGCTACAAGTGCCCGTCCGTTTCGTTCGGTGATCAGATAATCGATTGCCTGGGCCTGGATATCTTTTCCGTCGTGTGATCCAAAGTAGGTTCCAAGACTGGCGTTCACCACGGCAGGTTTTCCAAGTTCTGCCGCACGGTCGTAAACATATTTTACGGCATCTACAAAGTTGGAAAGAAATTCATTGTCCGGCTGATTCAGATTCATCTTCACGACAATGATATCGGCTTTTGGAGCGACTCCTTTGTAGTTGTTCAGGGCCAATCCGCTTCCGCAAGCAATTCCTGCGACATGTGAGCCGTGACTGAATCGGCTGTCGTAATGTTCCGTAGCGGTGTCGATTTGGTTTCCAACATATTCTTTGCCGTATCCGTACGGCTGAGGTTGTGAGGAGGTGTCGTTGTTCAGCAACGACTGGTCCCACAAAAACTTGATTCTTGTCTGACCATTCACGTCGCGGAAATCAGGATGGGTGTAATCAATTCCTTCGTCGATAATCCCCATGACTACATTTTCGCCCTGATAATCTTTTGGCAGGTTGAATCCAAGATGTACTTCCTGTATATGATTGTTAATGATAAGCTGATCGTTCAGCGCTTGTAATGGTTGATCGTTTCCTTCAATGCGCTGTACGCCCGGATCGGTAGCTACCCGCGGAATTGCAGACGATGGAAGTGTGACCGCTGCGATATCACCGGCAAAATATTTCACCTTTCCGCCCGCTGCAGTGACGGCGGCGCGAACAGCGTTGGGTTCACCTTTAATCAGTAACGAAACAGGTTGATCTGCAAGACGAGCTGTAGCTAGTTTGCGCTGAAGGGGCAAACTGATCTTCTGGAGGTGTTGTGCTTGCCCTGAAAATACCGCGATTAGCAGTACTAAAACAGTGAAGAAGAATTTAGTCATACCGGAAAGCATTGTATCGGTGATTTTTTGAGCCGTTAAGGCTGTAATGTTCACTTTTTAACCGTATTTAATTCAACAATTTTGCCGAAATTGCACCATCGAATCTACGTACAAATTAGGCGTTTTTTTGATAGCCAGAGGCGGTTTACGTTTCCGTTTTTTCACAAGTTGTTAACTCAATAATTACTGCATATGTCAGACGACAAAAAAATCATTTTTTCCATGGTGGGGGTCAGCAAGATCTACCCGCCGCAAAAACAGGTGTTGAAGAACATCTATCTTTCTTTCTATTATGGTGCCAAGATCGGCATCCTGGGATTGAACGGGGCTGGTAAATCCACCTTGCTGAAGATCATTGCCGGTTTGGAAAAATCCTTTCAGGGTGAAGTTGTTTTTTCTCCAGGCTATTCTGTAGGCTATCTTTCCCAGGAGCCTGAACTTGATCCGAGCAAGACTGCCCGCGAAATTGTCATGGAAGGTGCTCAGAAAACGGTTGATCTGTTGAAAGAGTTCGAGGAGATCAATAATAAGTTCGCTGAGCCGATGAGTGATGATGAAATGAATAAACTCATCGAGCGTCAGGGTCAGGTACAAGATGCGATCGATGCGGCGAACGGTTGGGAGCTGGATAATCAGATTGAAGTGGCGATGGATGCGTTGCGCTGTCCGGATCCGGATTCTGCTGTAACCAATCTTTCCGGCGGTGAGCGTCGTCGACTGGCGTTGTGCAGACTGTTGCTCCAGGCGCCGGATATCTTGTTGTTGGATGAACCGACCAACCACCTGGATGCTGAGTCGGTACTTTGGCTTGAACAGCATTTGCAAAAATATGCCGGAACCGTTATTGCGGTGACGCACGACCGATACTTCCTCGATAATGTTGCCGGATGGATTCTGGAACTCGACCGCGGCGAAGGTATTCCCTGGAAAGGAAATTACTCCTCGTGGCTGGAACAGAAATCGAATCGCCTGGCGCAGGAAGAAAAACAAGAGAGTAAACGTCGCAAAACACTCGAGCGTGAGTTGGAATGGGTGCGTATGTCCCCCAAAGGTCGTCATGCGAAATCCAAAGCACGTATTGCAGCTTACGACAAGTTATTGAACGAAGATGTGAAGGAACGGGAAGATAAGCTGGAGTTGTTCATTCCTCCGGGTCCGCGATTGGGTAGTGTGGTTATTGAGTTCGACAATGTCACAAAGTCGTTCAACGATCGTGTGCTATTTGAAAATCTCAGTTTCTCGCTGCCACCAGCAGGAGTGGTTGGTATAATTGGACCGAACGGTGCCGGTAAAACCACGCTTTTCAAGCTTATCATGGGATTGGAGCAGCCGGATAGCGGAACAATCAAGATCGGTGAAACAGTTCAAATCGCCTACGTAGATCAGTCGCATGATGATCTGGTGCCGGGAAAAACGGTTTATGAAATAGTTTCCGGTGGTACGGATAGTATGATGGTGGGTGGCCGTTCGCTGAACTCCCGCGCTTATGTATCCAAATTTAATTTCAGCGGTACCGACCAGAATAAGAAACTGGAAGTACTTTCCGGCGGTGAGCGAAATCGGGTCCACTTGGCTATTGCGCTCAAGCAAGGTTCCAATGTGTTGTTGCTTGACGAGCCGACCAACGATATCGACGTAAATACTTTGCGCTCGTTGGAAGAAGCGATTGAGAATTTTGCAGGTTGTGCTGTTATCATTTCACACGACCGTTGGTTTCTGGATCGCGTTGCTACGCATATTCTTGCGTTTGAGGGCGATTCTCAGGTTTACTCTTTCGATGGTAACTTCTCGGAGTATGAGGAAAACAAAAAACAGCGTTTGGGGGATTCTCAGCCGCACCGAATCCGTTACAAGAGTCTCACGCGTTGATTTGCATGTATAACTATTGTCCTAAAAAATTGTTTACATCAATAAAAAAAAATATAAAAACATGAAAAAATCATTAATGTCTTTTTTGCTGCTTTCAGCCATGGTTATAACAGTGGGTGTTTCCGCCCAGCAATTGAAAGTGCCAGCGCCAAGTCCATTACAAACGATCAAGCAGGTTTTTGCATTGTCGGATATCAGTATTGAATATTCCCGTCCGGGTGTAAAAGGACGGACAGTTTTCGGAGATCTTGTGCCGTACGGAAAAGTATGGAGAACCGGTGCGAATACTGCGACTAAAATCACTTTTGGAGAAGACGTTTCTGTAGAAGGTAAACCGGTTAAAGCGGGGACTTATGCGTTGTATACCATTCCGGGAAAGGATATGTGGACCATCATGTTGTACAAAGATTTAACGCTTGGTGGAGATGTGAACGAATATAAAGCTGAAAATGAAGTGATGCGTGCGGATGTAAAGTCAAGTGTTTCCGGTGTACGGGTGGAGACGTTTACTGTTAACGTTGTGGATATTGCTTCAAATGCCTGTTCGATCCAATTGAGCTGGGATAATGTTTCTGTTAACATTGGTGTTAA
>CAINVI010000398.1 GCA_903854075.1 Candidatus Pollutiaquabacter sp.
CCATCTATTATTAATCGTTGGCGGTGGCGATGTCGTTGAGACATTGAAGAAAACAGTGGTCGTCCTAAACCTTTCGCACCAAGTAATTTTTATACCCAAGATGGCGCAACAGAAATTGCGCCGCATTACACGGCTGGCGGATTTCGGAATTACATTGGACAAGGATACCAACCTGAATTACCGGTATTCACTGCCGAATAAACTGTTCGATTATATTCACGCGGGCTTGCCTGTCATTGCTTCTGATTTACCGGAAATACGCCGTATTGTCGATGGTTACAAGATCGGTGTTATCGTACCGAGTCATGAGCCGTCGGTCATCGCCGGCATATTAAATCGTGTTGCAAGCGATCAGTCGCTGATGAGCATGTGGAAGGAGAATCTTAATAAAGCTGCTGCAGAATTGACTTGGGATAGAGAACGGGATGTCTTACTTTCGGTGTTCAAACATGCCGGCTGAACAATCATTACACGTCATTGCCTTCGATGTGCCGTTTCCACCCGATTATGGCGGTGTTATCGATGTGTATTACAAGCTAAAAGCACTGAAGGAGTTGGGAGTCGCGGTTCATCTGCATTGCTTCGAATATGGCCGAACTCACCGCGAAGAATTGAACACCTGCTGCGCATCAGTCAATTATTACCCACGGCAAACCAACAAGTCGCTGCTCTTCAATACGCTTCCGTATATCGTACTTTCCCGCTCCTCGGATGCGCTCCGCGATCGCTTACTAAAAGATGATTATCCTATTCTGATGGAAGGTATTCACAGTACCTACTTGCTCAACGATCCGGCATTTTTCGGCAGGCAGTGTTTCGTTCGCGCACACAATATCGAGCACGATTATTACCATAACCTCGCGAAGGTTGAACGAAATATTTTCAAGCGATATTATTTCTATAATGAAACTGGAAAGTTGCGTAAGTACGAACCGGTGTTGAAGCGGGCTGCTGCTGTAGCTGCTATTTCACCGGAGGATACGAAATACTTCAATGATGTTTATGGGAATGCATTTTATTTGCCGGCATTTCATCCCTTTCAGGAAGTCAGCTTCACGGCCGAAAACGGTAATTTTGCATTTTATCACGGCAACCTTGCCGTGGGAGAGAACAATGAAGCTGCGCTATTCCTGATAGAAAAAGTATTTGCAGCGCTGCCTTACCAGTTGGTCATTGCCGGTGCAAAGCCCTCGGCTGCCTTGCGGCGCGCCGCAGCGGATTATTCCAACGTAAAATTATTAGATCGCTTATCGCCCGAAGAAATTCACCGGTATATTGCCACCGCAACCGTCAACGTATTGCCTACCTTTCAGGCGACAGGTATTAAGTTGAAATTACTCGCTTCGCTTTTTCTGGGGAAACATTGTCTGGTGAATACACCGATGGTCGCTAATACCGGCTTGGCTTCATTATGCATGCTTGCTGATACGCCGGAGGAATTCCGCGCGGCCCTACGGCGGATATTCTCCACGGAAGACTTTGGTCAGGATGAAGTGGAGAAAAGGAGAAATATTCTTGGTAAGCAATTTTCCAATCAGGCGAGTGCTGAAGTGCTGGTACGCCGGATTTATAGTTAAATCACCGGCGACGGCTCCTTTGTTTTAGTGTCTTCCATGCGACCGTTTTCGCATTTTAAAATCCGTGCCGGGAATTTGTCCATCAGGCCGTAGTTATGCGTAGCCATCAATACGGACGTTCCTTTGTTGCTGATATCGAACAGCAACTTCATAATTTCTTCGGAGGTCTCCGGATCCAGATTGCCGGTGGGTTCATCGGCCAAAATCAGCTCAGGATGGTTCAGTAAGGCTCGTGCAATAACGACGCGCTGCTGTTCGCCGCCACTTAGCTCATGCGGCAACTTAAATCCTTTCGTTGATAAGCCTACGTTGGATAGCGCCTCTTCAATGCGCGATTGCATCTCCGCTTTATCTTTCCATCCGGTAGCTAATAAAACAAATTCCAGATTTGCATAGACGGATCTGTCGGGGAGAAGTTGAAAGTCCTGAAAAACGATACCGAGTTTTCTGCGGAGAAATGGAATTTGGGTCGATGGAAGTCCGATCAATGGGAAACCGGCAACAGTACAATTACCTTCGTTCAGTGATAGCTCCCCGTAGAGAAGTTTCAACAAACTGCTTTTCCCGCTTCCGGTTTTGCCGATGAGGTAAACGAATTCCCCCTTATCGATCTGCAGGTTGACGCCCGCCAATACCGGACTGCCGGACTGAAAAATCGTTACGTTGGAAAGCTGAACTATGGTCGTTGACATGCTCGAAAGATTGTTCCGTAAAGCTACGGCACGTCTGCGGTCAATGGAATGGTTGTCGGTCAAGTATTGAACAGGGCAGCGTGAAATGTTGCGGTCGTAATAGGGCGTATGGTAGCGTTACCAAGCCGGGCGAAAAGATCCGATTCAATCCAGTTTCTTGATCTTTCCGTAAGGCATTTCCCGGATCAGCTCAATCAATTCTGATTCCCGGTTGCCAAGGCCGGCCTTGACCAGTGCTTTCTCCGGACGGTCAACGCGGAAATAGGCTAAAAGCGTGAAGTTTTCATCGCGCAGCTGCACATAGTCAGGAATCTTCGCAGTGCCTTTTACTTTGAGGATGTACATCATGACAAAGATAACAAAATAGTCTCCCGAAGGTTCACGAACCCATTTGTGTGCAAAAGAGTGTTGGTAAATACAACCTCTTCAAAAACAGTTACATGGCACTGTCGAATAATTTTGTAGACATTAACGTTTAACACGTATTAACCCCGTTGCATGGTGCGAAGAATAATTGTGCTGCTGGTCGTACTGATCAGCACTACACCTGTGTTTTCACAGAAGACCAAAATCTATACCGAAGCCGATCGCGAATATCGTCTGGGACTTGAATTGCTTGAAAAGCAAAAATACGGTCTCGCTCGCAAAGCTTTTGAGCAGACACTGCTATCCTCCGAAGCGATTTCGGAAGAGGCGCGACAAAATTCCTGCTTCTACATCGGACGATGCGCCGCCGAACTGTATCACGGCGATGCAGAATATCACCTCGTAGGTTTCATTGCCCGGTATCCGGAGAACGCGCTCATCGGTGAAGCACAATACACCTTGGCGAATTATTATTACCGCAATAAGAAATACAAGAAAGCCTACGAGCATTTTAACGCACTTGACCTGCCTTCGCTTGCGGAGGAACGTAGAATTGAAGTCAACTTCAAGCTCGGTTACAGTGCATACATGACAGAAGATTATGATAATGCGTCCCGTGCATTTCATGCAGTGAAGGATACCGACAGCAAATATGCCACTGCGGCGCAATATTATTACGCACACATGGCGTATGTGAGCGAGAACTATGAAACTGCACTCCAGGAATTCATGAAGCTGCGTTCCTCGGAGGCGTTTGCTCCGGTAGCTCCTTACTACATCACCCAGATTCTCTACAAGCAGAAGAAATACGACGAGGTGTTGAAGTATGCACCAAATGCGCTCGATTCGGCTGGTACGCGTAACGGTTTGGAGATTGCCCGGATGGTTGGGGAATCTTATTACCGCAAAGGCGAATACGCTGAAGCTATTCCGTATCTCGTCGATTATGAGAAGAATTCTGCAGGAGCTGGCGCTGCGGATTATTATGCACTTGGATATTCATACTACCGTATTGCTCAGTATGAAAAAGCGATCCCGTATTTCCAGAAGTTAAATACCGGCGATGACTCGCTTTCTCAAAATGCCTATTACCATTTGGGGGATTGTTACCTGAAAACGAATGCGAAGCGCAGTGCGCGTGCTGCTTTTGAATCCGCATCCAGAATGAACTATAATCCATTCATCACTGAAGAGTCTAAATTTGCATACCTGAAATTATCCTACGAATTGTCCTATCAATCAGTAGCGGTAACGGCTTGTCGTACTTTTCTAAAAGAATATCCGGAAAGTGCGCACACCGGCGAGGCTAATGAGATCTTGATTAATATATACGCCAGCACGCGCAATTATCGTGATGCGCTCGAAGCCCTGGAATCCATTAAGGTCAAAACACCGGGTATGAAAGCGGCGTATCAAAAAG
>CAINVI010000399.1 GCA_903854075.1 Candidatus Pollutiaquabacter sp.
ACGCTGACGACGCTGATCGACGAGTTCGCGCAGAAAGTCGCCCGGGTGCCCGGCATCGCCGATCTCGAGAGTTCGGAGAAGGCCGCGCACCCCGCGCTGTCGATCCGCCTCAACAACGACGTGGCCTCCGACCTCGGCATCACCGGGTCCACGCAGCTGAAGATCCATCTCCGCGATCTTGAAACCGTCGTTTGTATCACACATGGTTTTTAATCGTAAGCGGGCTTCATTGCTCAGCTTGAAGGAAGACATCAGAATACAATAAGATTGCTCGGCACCGCGTCCGACCCTGCCGCGCAACTGGTGAAGCTGTGACAGACCGAACCGATCTGCATTTTCAATCACCATAACCGAAGCGTTCGGCACGTTCACTCCCACTTCGATGACGGTGGTCGCGACCATGATGTGTGTTTCATGCCGAAAGAACCGCTGCATCTCAAATTCCTTGTCCGCCGGCTTCATTTTTCCGTGCACGATACTGACGTGGTATTGTGGCGCCGGAAAGTCGCGGCAAATCGCTTCGTAGCCGTGCATAAGGTTGTTCAGGTCTACCTTTTCCGATTCCTCAATAAGTGGATAGACAACATAAACCTGACGTCCTTTTTCTAACTCTTTTTTCAGAAACGACCAGACTTGTAACCGGTGCTGATCATTTCGATGGACGGTGGAGACCGGCTTCCGGCCGGGAGGCAATTCGTCGATCACAGAAACATCTAGATCACCATAAAGTGTCATGGCTAATGTTCGAGGAATTGGCGTGGCCGTCATCACCAGCACATGCGGCGGCTGTACATTCTTCGCCCATAATTTGGCGCGTTGCTGTACACCGAAACGATGCTGCTCATCGATCACAACAAATCCGAGGTTTTTAAACTGAACCTGTTCTTCAATGAGTGCGTGCGTACCAATCAATAGCTTTACACTTCCGTCTAGCAAACCCGCATGAATTACTTTACGCTGGGCCGCCTTGGTGGAGCCTGTCAGTAATTGAACGTTGACTCCGAGGCCTTGCAACATGGAACTAATTGATGCAGCATGTTGGGTAGCTAGAATTTCAGTGGGCGCCATAAGACAGGCCTGGTAACCATTATCGATTGCGATCAGCATACTCATCAGCGCCACCACCGTTTTTCCAGAGCCCACATCGCCTTGTAGCAAGCGATTCATTTGCCGGCCGGAGCCACAATCCTGACGTATCTCACGAATGACGCGCTTCTGCGCATTGGTAAGTGGAAACGGAAGCTTGTCGTTAAAGAAGGCTGTGAATTTTTCACCCACGACGGAAAAATTCATTCCCTTGAATTTCTCCGTACGCAACAGTTTTTGGCTCAATAAACGTAGCTGAATGTAAAACAGCTCTTCAAACTTCAAACGGGCTTCCGCCGATTTCAAGGAATCAGCAGTATCCGGAAAATGGATTTGCGTTAATGAAGGACGGCGACCCATCAACCGGAATTGCTGAAGTGTCTCCTGTGGCAACGTTTCTTTCAGCACCGGTGATAGTTGAAGCTGTAATTGTTTCTGCAGACGAAGAATTCCTTTACTGTCCAGACCTTTCGCTTTCAACTTCTCAGTAGACGGATACACAGGCTGCAGCGCGCTGGCTTGCTCCTTGGACGCTTCAGAAACCGGCTCCAGCTCCGGATGAATGACATTAATGATACCGTTATACGAAGATGGTTTCCCGAATAACACATAATCCGTATGGAGCTTTACTGACTGTGTCACCCAGCGCAATCCCTGAAACCATTTCAATTCAATCGTGCCTGCTTCGTCCTGAAAAATTCCGGAAAGATGCTTTCGGCGTTGCTCACCTTTAACCGTCAATTTGGTGATTCGCCCTTTTAATTGGACGTAAGGCATATCCGCTACGATTTCACGAGTGGTATAAAAACGAGTCCGGTCAACGTAACGAAAGGGGAAATGAAAAAGCAGATCGCCGAACGTAAAAATACCCAGCTCCTTTCGCAACGAATCAGCCCTCAGCGGGCCGACTCCTTTCAGAAACTCGATGGGCGTGGCAAAAAAATCGTCGGCTTTCATGGATGCTGTAAAAGTACGGGATGAAATTATACGATAACGCTTACCGGGAGCGGATAATTATCGGTATTTTGTGGAGAATGATGCTGCACGAAAATCAGGAAAGCCCCATTTTACCGGCTGAACCAATAGCTACATCCATTGAACCCGTCAGTCGAATCGGCAAGAAGCAGGCATGGCGCTCGTTGCGATGGCCGCTGATATTTTTAGGTGTCATTTGGGCCCTACACTTCTTCTCCCTGAAGGAAATGAACGGACCAAGCTGGGGAATCCATCCCCGACAATGGGCGGGACTTACCGGCATACTGACAGCACCGTTTATTCATGCCGATTACGACCACCTGATTAGTAATTCTCTTCCATTACTGGTCGTAGGGACCGTACTTTTCCATTTTTATCGTGCCATTGCCTGGCAAGTCATCAGTATGATCTGGCTTTTGACCGGATTTTGGGTGTGGTTGCTGGCGCGCCCGTCTACACACATCGGGGCCAGCGGACTGATTTATGGTGGAGTAATTTTCCTGTTTTTCAGCGGGATTTTCAGAAAAGACATGCGTCTCATGGCCATTTCATTTTTGGTTGTTTTCCTTTACGGAAGTCTTGCCTGGGGAATACTACCGCTGATCCCTGATCAATCCTGGGAATCGCACCTTTTCGGAAGTATCGCCGGACTTTTTAGTGCGATTTATTTCAGAAAAGAGGGCCCGCAACGAAAAAAATTCCAGTGGGAGCTGGAAGAAGAGCAAGAAAAATCAAATCCTGTAACGGACGATGACCTTGCAGGAAATTTAACGGAAGAACCAGAACAAAAAATAGTGGTTCAATACGACTACCGGCCCGCAGAAAAAGACTCCCAAAAGGGGAAGTAAGCTGCGCACCGTACCCCTAGAAATGGGCGCAATTTCAACACGCTAATTGTCGGAAAGTATTTGTAACGAAAACCTCCGGTTTTCGTAGTATAAATACATTTGAAAACACACGTTTTCATTACGCAAAATCAAACCAACCAATAATTTAAATCATGAGAAAACAATTTCTACGACTAGCCGGTGTCATTATGATGCTCAGCGCTTGTGTGCTATCCAAAAATTCGGCAACGGCGCAAACAACAGATGTTGGCGTGGCAGCTTATGTGTCACCAACCGGAAGCCTTTGCAGTGGAACTGCAGACGTGACAGTGATCATTCAAAACTTTGGAACTAACGATGTCTACTCCATGAACATCGACTGGTCCGTGAATGGCGCTGCACAATCAACCATCACTTATACTGATACCTTGTTAGCCGGTGCTACGGATACAGTTTTACTTGGCAGCTGGAGTTTGCTTTCCGGTAATTTTTATGAATTCATCACGTACACTTCTGCTCCCAACGCAGGCTTAGACGATGATGCCACCAACGATACACTGTCCTCCGGAAACCTGACCATTCCG